>CAZIHB010000230.1:0-4517 GCA_964538535.1 uncultured Hyphomicrobiales bacterium
TCTGCCTCCGGCGGAATACTACGAGCTGATGAGCGCCGGCTCTGCCGGAGGAAGCACTGCTCCTGCTGCAACAGCTGCCGAAGGAAGCTCCGTTTCCGGCCAGGAAGAATTCTGGTATGACAACTATGCTACAGCCTTGGCCGAGGCCAAGAAGCAAAATAAGGCGCTTCTGGTTGATTTCACCGGTTTTACCTGCACAAACTGCAGGTGGATGGAACAAAATATGTTCAAGCGTCCGGCCATTCACGCGTTATTCGGGAAAGTCGTGAAGGTCAGGCTCTATACTGACAGAAGAGTTGAGCCGTTCATCTCGAACAAAAAAATGCAGGAATCAAGATACGGTTCCATCGAGCTGCCGCTTTACGTGATGCTGACACCTGACGAGCAATTGCTCGGAACGAAGACATTCACGCGTGACGAATCGGACTTTACATCCTTTTTGCAGAAAGGGGCTGATTTCGGTAAGAAATAAGAGTTAAATTTATTTATTTTGAAGGGGTGCCTCGCGAAAGTGCATCCCTTTTTTTTGATTATTTCATTATATACAATAACTTATGCTATCTTTACTACTGATGATTTTATGCTCTGTTTCGATTGCGATAATGCTAAGGTATAATTCTTCGAAGGGTGGAAACGAGCTGGTTCTTCTGGCCGGCAACTATTTTACGGCAGGTGTGATCAGCCTGTTTCTTCTGGTTTTGGATCCTGAATCAACAGTATCCCTATCGACAGTAATTTTTGGGGCGTTCATGGCGGTAATCTTCGTTTGTTCCTTCTTCAGCTTCGCCATGGCTGTCAGTTCATCGGGCGCGGCACTTGCAGCCGTGAGCGCAAGGCTTTCGGTGATTATGCCTGTCGGACTTTCAATTATTTTTTTTAGCGAGAAACTGTTTCTACTGCGCTATCTCGGGATTATTCTGACTATTGTGGCGGTTTGCTTTTTTTACCAGTCGCTGAAGAATCAATCCGGTGAGCATATCAATAAGAAACGGTTTTACTATCTGTTTATACTCTTTCTCTCGATAGGAACCGGAGATTTTGGGATTAAGATATTCAACGAGATGATGCCATCAAGCGATAAATCTCTATTTTTTCTGTCAATATTCGGATTTTCATTCATCTATTGCCTGACAATTATACTGGTCAAGAGGATTGAAATTAAATATGAAACCGCGGTAAGGGGCATGATACTCGGAGTGCCCAACCTCTTCAGCTCATTTTTCCTCGTAGGAGCGCTGCAAAGCCTGCCTGCAGTCGTTGTGTATCCTGTGGCCAATGTGGGAATTATCCTTCTTACCACTGCTGCAGCGGCCGCGATATGGAGAGAGAAACTTAACATTGCCGGATACGCGGCATTGCTGACAGGGCTCGCTGCGATATGCGCGTTTTCCGCCGGGTAATTGCCGGCAGAAAACGCGTAAACATCTATTTCAGTATGATTTCAATTTCCCTGGCAAGCATTTTCCTGTCAGTATCGATGATTCTCAAAGCCCCAAAGATTGAATAACCGTCAGGAGCAACCGGAAGATCTTTTTCGGCAGAGAAGCGGATTTGGTGCCACAATCCCGGGGGCATCCTGAATGATTGATTTTCCGCCTTAAGTGAGATCGGCGATTTGTTGAAATATCTCTCGGCCATCGTAAATTTCCATTCCTTGTTCATCGTCTCGGTTGAAGTAAATCCCGGGTATATCTCGAAGGTGTAATTACCGGGAGCGGGCGGAAAGAAGGTGACCGTGCCTGATTTCCTGGATATTCCCGTGGATGTCACGGAGTTGCCCGCTTCGTCATATATATTCACGGCTATATCGGTGAATTTGTTGAATTCCTCGTTTGCCATATCTATTTCAAAAGACGCCTTCGAGATATCATCCCCAATTCTGATTTTTTTAGAATATGAAAGCCTGCCCGATTGCGAAATTTCCGATACCCGGGAGTAACCGTCAATTGCCCCGGAAACCACAGCGTTGAAAAAAGTGCTGAATTCATTTATAACATTGATAGTCCCGCAGGCACGGCTTCCGAGAGGTATGGATAATTTCTCTATTTTCTCGGGATTGGATGTTATTCCATAAAAGCAGATTTCAAGATTATAATGGCCTGAATTGCGTGATTGGTAGAAGCAATAGGGGATTATCTCCCAGATGCCCTTCTGAAGGCCGCCGTTGAAGGCTTTGAAGTTTACTTCATTTCTCGTGTTGACGTCGGAGGCATTTTCGAAGAATACTCTTTTGCCGTCAGGAGAGAACGCGTAAAGCGCCATGCCGTAGCTTTTATCTTCGACCGGAGACATTCTCACGTTCATGGCGGAGGCACCCGAAGGCAGTGCTACAAAAATCCGCTCAATATCTCCAATCCCGAGAGCTTTGTCCTTAAGGGCCAGGCGATACGAGTTGTCGCAGTCAAAAAAATGCGGGATAACTACCGAAGCCTGCATATCGAAGTCGGGACAGTTGCCGCCGGGTTCATTAACGGGATACCCGTAAACTCTTGCAACATGAACGCCCGGAGAAGTCAATTTATCGTGATTGTAAATCAGGTTGAAGTTTGCAGGCTGGCTTCCTTTCAGGTAAATTCTGGATTTGTCGATATCAAGCCACGGGCTGTCAGTCTTCAGATTGAGCACCCTATATACTTTTTCCTTATCGGCCTCCGGGAGTGCAGCAGGAAAAATTGATTTCACTGTCACTGTCTGACGATCACCCGCGGAAGGATAATATCCGTTTGCCTTCCAGAACGCTGCAGGCCCCTTTATATCCGGGTAAAAAGAATTCGCGGTCGAGATATCGTAACCCCATATTTTTTCACTTTCTTTTCTTTCGGCCAGTATTTTGAGCATTTTATAGGCTTTTGGAACATTGACAAGCCCCATGCCGTAATCGATAGGTGTATAACCCGGGAGGGGCTCAGCGGAGTATTTTATTGCTTTTTTTATCATCGATCCATTTACATCGAGGCTGTCCCTCAGAGCAGCGCAGAGCAGCAAAGCAGATGCTCCGGCCACCTGCGGGCATGCCATCGAAGTGCCCCAGAACGCGTCACCGTGCTCGAAATTGGGCACAGTGGACGCAGCAGCCCCGGGTGCCACGATATCGGGTTTTGATGTCTCTCCGCCACGAGAGCTGAAATGCGTAATCCAGTTTGTTTTGCGGGGCGAGCCGTAAAGATCTTTTATCGTCTCGGGCGAAATGATAGCGCCCACACTTATTATTCCATCGGCACCGGCCGGATTGCCGGTGGAATTTATCCCTGGGCCGTTGTTGCCGTTGGATGTGACGATGACAATATTTGGGTGGTCAAGGGTAAATTTATTCAAGAATTGTTCAATTTCGCTTTGGCCGGGAGTTTCAGCACCAATACCGTAACTCATTGAAAAAACACCAAATTTATAACCAGCTTCTTTCATGAACTCGACGCCGTACTGATAAGCCTTTTTCATTGCATCCGTGGTGCTTGATCCGCCGCTAAGCAGATTAGAGCCGATTTTGAGAGAGACAATGCTTGCGCCCGGAGCAATACCGTCATTTCCGGCGAAGTTGTTTATATCGTGGCCCGAAGCGATGCCGGCGCAGTGGCTGCCATGAGAGCCGTCACCGGAATTGACTACCAAATAACAGCCGTCGCTGCTGATATTCGCGCTGAGTGTGAATGGAGCGAGCTGCTTCGATTGCGATTTAGCTTTTTCAAAAGAAAAAGTATCATAATTATATTTATAATTAAGCTTGGGGGTCTCATCGTCAATCATGCCGTTATTATTCTCATCAACATAATAAACCCACACATCGCTGACTGTGTCAATTCTCACTTTCCCCTTCATTTCCGTCAGCGGCAGAGAAGAAGCTTTGACTTTGAACGCCAGAATAAAGAATTTATCTTTTGTGTCATCGTTGCCATTAAGATCCTTAATACCGGAATTTCTGTAGCTGGAATTTTCGTCAATTTCAGTCAGGTAGAATTTATTATCAACGGGCTTCAGCCGAAGATTTTCGGCACCGCTGAGCCTGATGGCGCCCGCGACGAGGATTGGTTTATCGAAATTCTTTTCCCACTGGGCCTGTCTGAGCGGCAGCACGAGCTGCCCTGAAAAATCCTGTATGTCAATAACTTTTTCTAATCCTTCGGTTGTTTTCCGGAGGCCGCTTATCTCCGGATCGACGGAATTGTCAAGAATGAAGATCACTACTCCGCGGCCATCCACACCGGGGTTTGCTTCAATAAATGACCGCGCGCCGATCGAAGTGTTGTCCATGAAGTGAATTTTTTCCTGAGAATAAAGGGGGAGAGCTGCCAAACAAAATACCAGGCATAGTAAGAATCTTTTCATTGCTTTTCTCGACGATTAAACTTATCAACTCTGCAAAATATTGAATTTAATAGAAGTTTACAATAGAGTGTTAATAAATTATCAAATTAGCAAATCAAAAGATTATGTGCTTGCTAAGGACTGGCAATTTTGCTTTATTTGCAGAAGGAGAACGATAGAAAGGACGAAGCCATGAAACCGAGAGTGCTTAAGGA
>CAZIHB010000231.1:0-4502 GCA_964538535.1 uncultured Hyphomicrobiales bacterium
TTCTGGTGGACGATCATCTGATCGTCAGGGACGGCATAAAGTCTCTTCTCGAGAGCGAGGGCAGCATCGAGGTAGTCGGCGAGGCAGCATCCTACGAGGAATTGCAGCTGAAGATACACCGGCCGGTGCCCGATATTCTCCTGCTCGATATATCGCTGCCGGACGTCTCCGGAATCGAGATCTGCAGCATCATCAGCCGGAATTTCCCCGGCATCGGGGTGATAATGCTCTCGATGTACTCGGGCGAGGAGTTCATCTACAAGGCTTTGAGCGCGGGCGCGAAGGGCTTTCTGCCGAAGAACACCACGAAAAAAGAACTGATAAACGCCGTTAAGGAAGTAAAGGCCGGTGGTGAATATTTCAGCGAGCAGCTCACCGACGTTGTTTTCAAGAGTTTTATCAAAAAAGCAAGAGGCGGGGATGCTGGCAATGAGGACGAAAAAAAGCTGACACCTCGCGAACTCGAGGTGCTAAGGCTCTATGCCGAAGGATATTCGAACAGGGAAATAGCCGAAAAACTGTTCATCAGCTCCCGGACGGTCGAGTCGCACAAGAATCACATAATCCGCAAGCTCGATCTCAAGTCCCCGGTCGATCTCGTGAAATTCGCGATTAAAAACAAGTATATCGAGCTTTAGGACTCCTGCGCGGCGGGCAGCGACACCCTGAACTCTGTTCCCCTGCCCAGCTCGCTATCCACTGCAATTGTCCCGCCCGAGGCTTTTATTATTTTTTCGGTGATTGCCAGGCCCAGGCCCAACCCGTTGCATCTCATCGAGTGGGCGTTGGACGCGCGAAAATACTTCTTGAAAATTCGCGAAATATCTTCCCTGGAAATTCCGATGCCGTTGTCTTGCACCGTGATGACGGCATCAGACCCCGCAAGCCTCAGGGAAACGCGGACCGTGCCGCCATGATTCGTGTATTTCACAGCGTTTTCGATCAGGTTCAGCAAAGCTTGCTTGATCCTGTTCTTGTCGGCTAAAACAACAATCGGCCGCACTGCGTCGTAAATCAGGCAGACTCCCTTCTCCTCGGCCACAATTCGCATATCATCGGTTAGATCGGCAAGCAGCCAGGCCATGTCGAAAGGCTCGGCCGCCATTGCCATGTTGCCGGTTTCGGCTTTTGCCATGTCCAGGATGTCATCCACAAGGCCGCTAAGCCTGATCACCTCGTCCAGTGCGCTTGCCACCACGAGCTGCATATTATCAGCCGATTCGTCCCTCAATGCCAGCTCGAGCTCTCCCCTGAGTATAGTCAGAGGCGTTTTCAATTCATGAGCGGCATGGCTCGCGAAGTTGTCAGCATTAGCACAGTTGTCCATTTGCTTTTCCTTTTTAAGGTTTGGTACCATAGCTTCAATGTGACCCGATTCACGATTATTCTTCCCCGCCTTCCTGCCACCCTTCGGTCTGTATTCTATCGTTTCAGTTACTTTCACAAGATCTCCGCTGCTAAATCTTATTTATATCAACCAAATATCAGAAATACTATTTAATGCTAAATCACTACCGGCAATATAAGTAATTATCAATAATTAAGCAAATATTATTTGCATTCCGAAGCATAGCTTAACTTTTGAATAATTCGAAAATGCCTGATTTCACCCGCGATTTCGCCATTGAAGGCTGTCTGAATAATTCTATTTACTTATTATACCGATTCAAATTTCACTAAATCGGAATGCAAAAAAAACGTAAATTTACTGCAATATTTGGGGGGTATTTTGATTTTGGCAGCCAAGGAAGCAAATAACAGCGGCAAAACCATGCCGCCCGGGCAAAAATCCGGGTGGATGAAGCGTGTCGGGCGGGCGATACTCTACCTGATCATACTGCTTTCCGCCATCTGCATCGCCCTTATTGCCCTTTCCCAGACTCGCGCCTTCCGCTCATTCGCCGTGAAGCAGATACTCCGCTTTGCCAACAGTGAACTCGAGGGCAGGGTCGAGCTGGGGGATATATATTTCACAGGCTTCCACGGCATCGAGCTGATTGATGCAAGATTGATCGCCGCGGGCGACACCGTGGCTTCTGTGCCCAGGATCAGGATTGAAGTGCTATGGGAACCATTGCTGCAGCAAAGCGTGGTAGTGAACAAGCTCTACCTGCAGGATGCCCGGATAAAGCTGCTTTGCAGCGCGTCCGACAGCTCCTGGAACGTCACGCACATCGCAAAGCCCTCCACCGACACCACGACCTCGCAATCGAAATGGAAAATCAGGGTGAAAGACCTGAGGATCAGCAATTCCGAGTTTTTCATGATTGACAGCACTTCACATGTGTCTGCTTATCCGCAAATAGACTATTCAAATTTGCATCTGAAAAATTTCAACATGCATCTGAACGCCGGTATCGACCTTAAAAAGAATGAATTCACTGCCGGCATGAAGCACTTCTCGTTCTACGATGCACGGAGCGGCTTCGTTACTTATCACCTGGCTTTCGATGCCAGGCTGTCACCGAGGGGCATTGAGGCAGGATCGGCTGTGTTCATTTCACCTTACACGCGAATGAAATTCGACGCCAAAATGCTGAACTACAACCTGTTTGGCGCCGACGGGGAAAGCGACGTGAAGAAAGCTGATTTTTCGCTCAACCTGAGGGCCGATTCAGTCGTCAAGCGCGATGTGGCAAAATTCGCGCCGATACCGATCGCGCTCGAGGGCAAGTTTAAAATAAAAGCGGATATACATGGCAAGCTCAACGACCTCGCCATTGACAACCTCGAGGCAGCAAACGGCACAACCGAGATAAACTTCAACGGGCGGCTGAAAAACATGCTCACCCCCGAGAGATTCTATTACGAGGGAGACCTGTCCGGCACGGCAGCCACGAAGCAGCAGGTAGCGCGAATTCTTGCCGACCTGCCGCTGCAGTCAATTCCCGAGCTCGGCGAAATAAAATTCAGCAGGATGATTGTCCGCGGCGGGCTGGACACGGCGGGCGCGGAGTTTAAAATTATTTGCCCGGCCGGAACTATTGACGGCACTGCCGGCGCAGGCTTTGCCAGGGGAAAGGAGCTGACTTATCACGCGGATCTCAGCACTTCAGGCCTGGATCTTTCGCCAATTCTCGGTTCCAAAAAGTTTGCCTCTTCCATCAACGCGAAAATCAGGATGAACGGTTCGGGCACCGAGATGTCGAAATTGAAGGCAAGCCTGAACGTGGATGCAGCCAGCTCGAGCTTTGCCGAGCTGAGAATCAGCGGCTTGAATCTTGCTGCCACGGCAGGTGAAGGCGTGATCAGGCTCGACACGCTGAAGGCTCGGATCTCTTCAGCCCCGGCCCGGGATGAAACCTCCGAATACTATTCCGACATTGACCTCAGCGGTATGCTTGACCTGTCGGGTAAGGCTGCGCCGCGCTATAGTCTTAACGGCTCCTTCAGGGATATTAACCCGTCAAAACTCGCCGGCAATAAGAACCTGCCGAGCCGCCTGTCGGGCACGATTGCTGCAGATGCTTCAGGCTTCCTGCTCGACTCGCTTCAGGGCGGGGCAAAAATTTATATCAGCGATGCCACATTCCGCGACAGGGCAATATTGCCGTTCACCGTTGAAGCCGGCCTCGAGCGCGGTGCTGGTAATTACAGGAACCTCGTCGTCAAATCCGATTTCATGGATGCCGAGATGAAAGGTAATTATAAATTTTCGGACCTGACCGGCTCTTTTTCCACTCAGGTTGCCTATCTCGTTGAGTTTATTAACAATACAATCACGCCATTCTCGGCCGCGAACGCCGGCGATGTGATCGCCTATATGCCCAAAGTTGTGCAGGGCAGCCTGCCGGAAGTGAATGGCGAGCTGAAAGTGAGCATCAGGGACATTTCGCCTCTCTCGATTTTCCTGGACAGCATGCAGATACTCACCGCGGCGGATCTCAGCGTCAAGCTGAAATCGGGCGGCAATTCCGCGAGCTGGACGATAGACTCACTCAGCGTCAGGAACTTTTCGGTCAGCTCGCCACGAATGAGCCTGCATTCCGGGCCGATACTCTTCTCGGGAAATATAGATTTCCAGCTGGCAGATTCGGCCGCGGAGGTCAAAAAGCTTGACCTCCGGATCGGCAGAAGCCGCGAAATTGTGATTAACGGCATCAGAATCGAGAATCCATATGCTGACCTGTCATTCGACGGGCGTAATCTTGATTTCCATGCATCCACGACGATCAACGATGACATCGCCGCCGGAATATCCGGCCGGGCCGATATTAACGGCAATTCCATAAGTCTCGTGATCGACACGACCAGGATCAGCTATAAGAACATGATGGCATGGCTCAACACCTCACCTGCCGTGATCGATTACTCCAACCGCCTGCTCAGCATCAAATCCGCCGAGTTTGCAAGGGAGAACGCCGAAACCATTTCATTGTCAGGCTCGATGACGCCCGACAGATTCAATAACATGAAAGTCACAGTCAGGGGATTTCCGCTTAACGACATTGAGAAAGCCATGAACGGCACCACAATGCCCGCTGCAATTGCCGGCAGGCTCG
>CAZIHB010000232.1:0-4485 GCA_964538535.1 uncultured Hyphomicrobiales bacterium
GGAGCTAAAATTAGAGTTATCGGGGTAGGCGGTGGTGGTGGAAATGCCATTAACAACATGGTTGAACGCGGCTTGCAGGGCGTTGAATTTATCGTGGCAAACACCGATAGCCAGGCACTTGATCATAATCTGGCCCATATTAAAGTCCAGGTGGGAAAAGAGAGCACCCGCGGGCTTGGTGCCGGGGCAAATCCTGAAGTCGGCAAAAAGGCCGTCGAAGAAAACATGGACGAGATCAAAGAACACCTGAAAGGCAGCGACATGATCTTCATCACCGGCGGAATGGGCGGTGGCACCGGTACTGGCGGAGCCCCCGTAATCGCGAAGATCGGCCAGGAAATCAACGCGCTTGTTGTTGGTATAGTGACCAAGCCTTTTGAATGGGAAGGCAAAAAGCGTGCCATTTCTGCTGAAGAAGGCATAAAAGCATTAAGAGAAAATGTCGATGCGCTGATAGTTATTCCGAATCAAAGATTGCTTGAAATAATCGAGAAGAAAACCACATTCAAAGAAGCATTCGAAAAAGTTGATGAAGTGCTTTACAACGCTACTCGCGGAATTTCAGAAATTATCAGCTGCCACGGCGTGGTCAACGTCGATTTTGCCGACGTGCGCACGATCATGAAAGGCATGGGTGATGCATTGATGGGCATAGGGGTGGCAAAGGGAGAAAACCGCGCTGCCGAAGCCACACAGAATGCGCTTAATTCGCCATTGCTCGACGGCATTTCAATTGCCGGAGCACAGGGCGTGCTCGTTAACGTTACGGGCGGCAGCGACATGACAATGCACGAAATAGCCGAAGCCGTTTCCATCGTCGAGGAAGCCGCGGGCGGAGAGGCAAATCTTATTCACGGCGTGGTGCAGCGCGAGGAACCCTCCGAAGAATTCATGGTGACTGTTGTTGCCACGGGATTCAGGAAGAACGGGACGGCCGCCGCTAAGGAAGCAGAGCAGGCCGAACAGGCAGGTTTGCTGAATGCTTCACGCGACAACGTCAGGGCTCCGAAAGGATACTCACCCAAGCCGAATTTCAGTTTCAACATCCCGGCGGGTGGTTCAGGTTTCAAAACCGATACACCTGCCCCTCATAATACCCAGAGGCCGCCCGTCACTCAGAGCCCGAAGGGTGTGAAAGAGTTGAGCGGCTATGATTCACCGGCTTACACGCGCAGAAATGTAAACAACGGGTATGCCCACGCGGAAAATGAACACGGCAATTATGCAGAAGCAGATGCAAAAAGCAACGTGTTCAACCAGCCGGCATTCCTACGGAAAATTATGGATTAAGGGCAGAACTCCTAAGTGGTAAATAAAAAACAGGCCGGCCGTTGTGCCGGCTTGTTTTGTTTTGGGAATAACATAATATTTTGATAATTTCATAAACAAACAATCCACTGAAATAAATTGGAGATAATGATGGCAAGCGATCAAAATAATCCCAAGGGGCCGGGCCATTCTTCAAGTGGCTTCGCGGTTTTCTCCTTCTGGTTCGGTTTAATTTTCGGAATATTCGGGTTTTTCGGCATATTTTCAGGCGGCCAGAGTATTCCTGAGGCAATTTTAGGATGGATTATCATCGGCCCTGCACCATTTATATACGGCGTCAGGCACATGGGGAAGAGGGGCACTGCAAAACCATCGACTGTGCCCAATGTGAAGGAAAGCAACGTGCTGAAGCTTGCCATGCAGCGAAGAGGCATACTCACCGCCTCGATTGTATCAGCCGAACTTGGATTAAGCATAGAGGAATCGAGAAAAGTGCTCGAAAGCTTCGTTATTAACGGTGTCGCTTTGGCAGAGCCTGGTGAGAATGGCGGAATATATTATAATTTTGTTGAACTTACAACCAATAATAGAATATGAAGTTTTTTTGCTGTTTAGCAATTCTCGCAATTTCTGCAATATTGCCCGCCCGGTTACATGCGGATGATTCTGCACCCTCGACATGTTTTGACGTGAAGAACTACACACTGCAAGCAAGGCTCACGCCCGACGAAAGCAAAACCGTGGCCGGGAGGATGGACGTGACTTTCCGCTGGCGAAGCATTGCCGACAGCAATGCTTTCTGCTTTCACCTGAAAGATTTATCGATGGATTCGGTATTATTTCATGGCACGAAGCTAACCGGGATCAGCGTTCATAATGATATTACCGATTCGACGATGTATTCTGTAGATGATAAAAGTATTCTTTCCGTGAAAGATACATCCATTGATATTACTTTGTCGATATATTACCATGGTAAAATGACAAACGAGAGCTTCGGCGGTGTGCATTATGATAATAATATGCTCTATTCCCTCGGCGTGGGATTTTATTATAAATATGTTTCTGCCGCGAGGCATTGGATGCCATGCTTTGATAAGCCGTCGGACAAAGCACAATTCAAAGCATATTACGTGATTCCAAAAAGTTATGGATATACCTGTGTTTCCAATGGACTTGAGAAAAATCTCGATATTGAACCGGACGAGGCCCTCAAATTTTCGCCGGATAATGATACATGTTTTGTCTGGGAAACAAAAATTCCGACGGCTACCTATCTTATGACCTTTACTATCGGCAGGCTTGACAGAATCAATTTTGGGACCGGCATGCTGCCCATGGCTGTCTATACGGATACTTCGCTCGTTGATGCCAGCAAATATGCATATAAGCGGCTGCCTGAGATGGTAGAGGCTTTTGAGAAGAAGCTATCACCATTCCCGTTCGAAAAAGTTGGCTACGTGAACACAAATGTCGGATCGATGGAACATCAGACGATGATCAACCTTGCCTCCGACGTTATAAAGGACTATTATAAACGAAAAGACACGATCAGCACTACGATAGCGCACGAGCTTGCTCATCAGTGGTTTGGCGATCTTGTGACTCCTTATGATTTCAAAGATGCGTGGCTGAACGAGTCGTTTGCCACGTTCTGCGAGGCACTCTGGGCTGAGAGTATCGGAGGAAGAAAGCTTTATCTTGCCACGCTCGGCAACCACAAGGCATTCTATCTGAATTCGATTCTGCCGAATGAGGGAGCTTTGCCATTATATGATTTTCCGCGCACGCCGCCATCCTCGAATTATCCTGCCACGATATATTACAAGGGCTCGGCCGTGCTTGGCCTGTTGCGCTATCAGGCAGGAGATGAAGCATTCTTCGGGGCATTGCGCTCGTATCTCGGGAAGCATGGTTTCGCAAACGTGTGCACCCGCGACATAAAAAACGAATTGGAGGCGGCGGGCGGAAAGAGCCTTGATGATTTCTTCAACGAGTGGATATATCGCCCGGGTGTGCCTTCAATCAAAGTAACCGTGTGCTATGATTACAATTCCGGCCGGATGAATGCAACAGCCCTGAATATATCTCAGATTCAGCAGACAGAATACGGCATCTACACGAATCTGCCGCTCGAGATCGATTTTGCAGGCGCCGATTCTACGAAAAGTGCACTTTTCGTGATTAATTCCAAGGATACGCTCATCACGCTGTCTCCGGCAATAGAATTTACAAAAGTCAATCTGAATGAATCTGCAGAGTTTGTTGCTCCATATCCGGCATATCTCTTCTGGTCCAAAAATGATGTTATCGAGAGTAAGGCAAAAGGAGAATATAGCATATATCCCTGCCCTGCAGATAAGATGCTGACTATTGCGAATCTGCCCGAGGGAGAGCAGGCCACAATCGATATTATTGATCCGAAGGGCAGCGTGGTTCGGACAATTTATTCAAACGGCACCGGAGAGCTCACGGCAGATTGCTCGGAAATAAGTACGGGAGCGTATTTCGCGCTGATAAGGACAAAATATGGTTTATTGAGTAAACCGATAATTGTGTGGCATTAAGAATGAATAATTGGGCAATTGCCCGATAAATAATAAATTAGCAGTGTGATTTTTATAAATTTCGGGAGGTGACATGCTTAAAACTACAAAATATGCATTGCTTGCATTGAGCTTTGCCTTGCTTATGGTCTCTTGTGGCAAAACAGAAAAAAAAGCCCCGCAGAATCAAATTGCGAGGGTAAAAATTGCAGATTTTGCCGCCCTGGACCAATCACTTCTCCAAAAGACCATCGAGGTTGAGGGATTGGTGCTTCACACCTGCAGGCATGGAGGAAGGAAAATGTTCATTTCGGACGGCACACCCGACAACAAGATAAAGATCCTTGCAACGGATAAATCAGGAAGCTTCGACAAGACACTCGAAGGCGTAAAAGTGCTCGTGACGGGTAAAATAAGCGAAGAGAGGATTGACGAGAAATTTCTGAACGAGTGGGAGCAGGAAGTGCGTGCCGAGCAGGAAAATGAACCAAAGCCGGAGGGCGCGACGTGCAAATTCGAGGAAAACAAGGATATGCAGACAATAAATAAGATGCGCGCTGAATTGAAAAGCAACGGTAAGGGGTATGTTCCCCGCTATTCTTTGGAATGTGAGTCTTATAAGAAAATTTAGGAATATTATCAATAGCAATGAATAAGCAGAATTTCAGAG
>CAZIHB010000233.1:0-1548 GCA_964538535.1 uncultured Hyphomicrobiales bacterium
ATTCATCAGATTTGCAAAATGGGCCGGGGCGCTGTCATTCGTCACTGCACATGCCGCGTCCCTGAAAAGCAGGATTGATTCGCACAGGCTCGTCATGCCGGCCAGGTTTATCGCGTTTGTTCTTTTTTCTATCCGGCCGCAGAGCTCTGAATCCTCTTTTCCGCCGATGAGCAGGCATTTCAGGCCGAGTTTTTCTATTCCGGCGGCAACTGCCGTGAAGCCTTCCTCGCTCCATCGTTTTGTGGCCCATACCGAGCCGGGCGCGAGGACTACATAATCAGCAGCCGTGAGGCCGTGATTTTCAAGTAATTTCCTTACCCGCCCTTCTTCCTCTTCTTCCGGGCGAAATTCTGCTTTGGCATCGACGTTGATCACTCCGCAATCAAACTCTCTGAACGCTGTCAGCAATAGCATATTTCTTTGCACTTCGTGCAGATCCCTGCAATACCTGATCCTTCGGTCGAACAGAAAAGATCCGGCAGATGTGTCGAAACCGGCGGAAAAATCAGGTGAGGCGAATTTGGTCAGCAGAGCCGATCGCAGTGAGCGGTGCGGCACTATCATTGCCGTTGACGGAGCGCGCAGGCACGAGGCAAGGATTTTCAGCCCTTTTAAACCCCTGTGGGCTTTTCTTTTGTCAAACCCGATTACTTTATCGATTTCGATTATTCTTTTTGCTATGGAGCCCGAAACGGGCGTCGTAACGAATTTGATTACAGCCTCAGGATTCACCTTTTTTATTTCGGAGGCCATGTATAGAGAAAGAACGACATCGCCAATGAATGCCGTCTGCACGATTACAATATTCTTGTAGCTTTTTATCGAGGGCTTATTCATGATTCATTCCGCGAGGCTGATGCTTCCATCTCCTGTGCTGCCACGACCACAGCCCGGGGTTTTCTCGGATCGCTTTCTCAAGCGCCGCGACATGCCGCCTGGTAAGTTCCTCTATTCCCTTTTCATCAGGTTCGAGGTCGTCGTGCTTAATCTCGAAAAGCTCCACGTTATACGTGCAATCAGGCTGACGAACTGCGAATCCCATTATAACAGGCACATTCATTTTTAAAGCGATTTTTGCAGGAGCTTCGAATGTTGATGCCGGCCTGCCGAAAAAATCCACGAAAATGTCTTTATCTTCCGTGGCACTCTGGTCTGCCAGCAGCGCTACGGCGCGGCCCTCTCTTAGTTCCTTCACGAATGTCCTGGCAGCGTTGTTCATGGGGACAATGGAATTCCCCCCGCGTGTCCGGTATTTATTCAGTTCCTGGTCTGCAGAACGGTTTTTCTGAGGCTTTACTATCACCGTCACGGGTATTTTTGAAAATAATCCTGCAGAGTATGCCAGGTATTCCCAGTTCCCGAAATGGCCTGAAAGAAGAATCAAGCCACGCCCTCTTGAATGCACTTCCTGAAGCAGTTCAATGTTGCTGTACTTTATGTATTTCCTCAGCCGGCTTTCAGTCATGTTCTTCAGCGCTAGCAATTCAACCAGCGTGATACCGAGGTTCCTGTAAGCGCTGATCATTATTTGAACATGCAGTGTCTCGC
>CAZIHB010000233.1:1558-4443 GCA_964538535.1 uncultured Hyphomicrobiales bacterium
TTTTTCGGGGAGAGCCTGCCTTATGTTGTCCAGAGTAATATTCCTGCGCTTTTTGCTCAGCATCCGCAGTATATCACCGGCGAGGCAGCCAATCCTGTTCCTTGCCTTGATGCTCAATGGATTAGTGACCTTGCCGATAAAAAGCAGTATAATCGTGATAATGATATTCATCAAGCTTATTTATAATTGCTGTTGGTCGTGTTTTGTTTCAGCAGCTTGGGCTGATTGGAGTCCTCTTCGCTCTGCTCGTAATTGAACTTTCTGACGTACTGATTATACCAGTCGGGGCATTTCAACTCCCCGATTGCTGTGGAATGCACTAATTGATAGTTGCCAATGCCCTGGGAATCCACGAAATAGAAGAATGCTCCGCCTTGAATATCGGCATACATCCACTCCTCGTAAGCTTTATACGTGCCAAAAGCGTCATGCACTTCTCTCTGGGTAGGCTGGCCGTATTTTAGCAATATTTTTCCACGGTCGGTCTTCCATGCTTCTTTTTTGCCGTTGTAATCGTAATAAGTATTTGCATATGCAAGCCTGCGATTAAACTCATCACGCATTTCGTTCGCGGTTGTGTTCGTATCCTTGTCTCTGATTTTCCAAAACTTAAACATGAATCTCTGTTTTGCCTTCAGAGTGGAAAGCCTTTCGAACGCGTATATCTCATCCCGCTCGGCGATGATTTTTGCCATCTTGTATTCAGTCATAAGCCTTTCTTCAGGCATAGTCGAAAATTCGCTCAGCTCGAACTGCTCGTTCTCTGTAAACTTTGGTTCAAGTTGCGGCGGAATCGTGTTGTAAAGATAGAATTTTTTCGTTCGGTATGTCGTGTCGGTAAATTCGTTGCTTTTCCCACGCACGGATACCTTGAGATAATAAACACCGGTCTGGAGCGAATGCAGCGGCAGAGCGACGTAATCAGCTGTTACCTCCCCCGTCTGCTTTATTTTTCTCGGGATGGTAACGACTTCCTTCTTCAGCGCGTCATAAATGCTATATTCAATTTCAGGACCGTCTGCAGCAAACTTGTCTGCATTATATATCTCGTAGTATAGCTTCAGGCTCGGGTCTTCCTCGAATACCTCAGCCGTGGGATTAGGAATTATGTACAAATTGTTCCTGAGAAACATACTGTTCCATTCCCTTGTTTTCGATGAATCAGCCTCGATAACATGCGCCAATTGCACGTCGCTCATATCAAGTTTTCTCGGATTCACAGGCTGCAGAATTATATTAAATAATATTTCAGCCTTGGACGAGGTGTCATTTGCATCGGTAAACCGCAGGGCAACCTTGTATTGCCCCGGCTTAAGCCTGAAGTTTTTCACGCCGTAGAGAAATGCCTGCATCCCTTCCGGCTTTGTTACGGATATATATGGCAGATTCCAGCTTTCATCAGCAATGGTGGATACGTTATCGAGGATTTTGGCATTAATGTCCATCTTCCCTTCCCAGTAATCCCCATTTTTCAACAATTTCAAGGATGAGTCAGGAAAAGAATAGCTCAGCTGCCAGTTTACGATATCACCGTCCGATTTGAATTTAGCTCCATCAATGTTAATTGCAAGGTTCTTGCCGCTAAGATCGAGAGAGGCCATAAGGATCAACGCAATGACTATAATATTTTTCATGATCTCACCTTTGAAAATAATTTTTTAAAGAAATTGCCGCCAGGATTGCTCCTGACGGCAATTAATTATCTCATTCGCGCAGAGACTATTGCATGTTGATGCCAATAGTGATTCTGTTAACAATGCCGAGGCTCGATGTAGGATTCATGGAATAATCGATCTTTCCATTGAAAGCACCTGCATCATAATTCAGCCCGACACCGGCCGAAAAGCCATTCTGATCATTTCCGGTGCAATAGCCGGCACGAATGCTCAGAAGCTTTTTCCATGTGTATTCTGCGCCATACGCGAACGAAGTCGGCTGCAGCTATCACTTTGTGATCTTCTTCCTTATACAGTTCCGAAGAGATGCCGGCCCTGAATGACAAAGGCATCGAGTGAGTTGCAGCAATGTTTGTGATCTCGAGAGGAGCAGCGTAAAGCTCTTCAAAAAGCTTCTTGTCGCTCTTCAGGTCATTACCCTCGTATCTCTGGTCAGTGCCAAGGTTGCAAAGAGCAAACCCGACATTGATGCCCTGGATGCCTGTTTTATATACAGTACCTATATCAAACGCGATACCGCTTGAAGAAAGTGACGAGAATGACTGGTTAACGTATTTTGCAGTCACGCCGAACGAGAACTGATCTGTCAGATAGCCTGCAAAAGTTAAGCCGAGAGCCTTGTCGCCAATGTCGTATTTAGCGCCTGTACCGTCCGGCCTGTCAATCGTTGTTACTTCAATCCCGGAAGCACCGAAGCTGACCATGTGGAACGCAATTTTAAAATTGTCGTTCAGCGGCATTGAAGCAGCAAAATAGTTATGTGAAAAATCAAGAAACCACTGAGTATATGAGAATTCAGCTCCCATTGTCTTCACATCGGCAATACCTGCAGGGTTCCAAAATATCGAGGACAAATCGTTGGCCACTGCCGCATAAGCACCGCCCATCGCATTTCCGCGTGCTCCCACCCCGATCTTTAGGAATTGAGCGCCGGCAACGCCGATTTTCTCGAATTTTCCACCTGAAGATGCTCCGGTACTCGATTCACCCACTGCTTTAAGCTTCGAAGAGCCGAAAACCGTAAGAACCAGAATGCATATTACAGATAAAAATCTCTTCATGTTTATCAAACTCCCTATTATAATTATATTCCATGTTATTTGCCGCCTGCCAGGGGCAGGCGGCAATGTTTAACTATTCTTGAAATACTCTTGCTCCACCAACAACCACCGAGAATACCTTTTCTGTCTGGGTTCCGTCAGGAGTTGT
>CAZIHB010000234.1:0-4403 GCA_964538535.1 uncultured Hyphomicrobiales bacterium
TATTCAGGACTTTCAGGATATAATCTATGACAAGGACTTGAAAAATCTTCAGGAGAGGAACGCCAAAAAAATTGCTCAGGTAGAGGAATATAATTCAGCCTCCGGAGCACTATCAAAACAGTTATCCGAGACAACCAATGCCATGTTTACGGCCAATGAAAATGCATTATATGACGAGAAATTGAGTCGCCTCGAGGAACTGAAAAAAGGGGAAGTGATAACTGAGGAGGTTTATAATAAACGGAAGGAGAAAATTGAGGAGGATCATCAGAAGCGATTATCTGCCTACGCAGATGCGAAATCCGGCTACGATATGGAAACTGCCAGACTTGCGGATATTGCGAAACTCGAACAGGAACGCACCGGTATTGAATCAGAGATAGCATTCAAGCAAAAAAAACTGGAGGATATGAAATTATCAGGGGCAGATAGCACTGCAATTGAGAAGCTCCAAGACGAAATTAAAGGTCTTGAAAAAAATAATACTGATGTGAAGAAAGCCCTCGATGATAAAAAAAGTATATTGAAAAGCTACGGCAGTGATATGCAGGGCGCATTTAGCGAAATCACTACATCATTAATGACTGCGGACGAGGAGGCAATCAAGGCCCCAATTAAAAAGTACTTTGCTATAATTGCCGGAGCACTAAAACGTGAGGCCGCCGCCGCACTTACGAAATTAGTAATTGATTCACTATGGGCTGAAGATGGCAGGCCGTGGTATGTCAAATTGGTAGCAATGCCTGTTGTATCTGCAGCGGCCAATAAGGCCATTGATGTTATTATGCAACCTGCATTAAATTTGTTGTCCTCGTTCTATACCGGTGGCCGTATTACCGGCCGGTACGACGAGCCGACGGCTATTGTGGTAGGTGATGCATCCCGTGCCAATCCGGGTGAGCCTGATACCGAGTGGGTACTCCGCGATGATCAGATCACACTGATAATTACCCGGGCACTAAGCGCCCAAAACAAGGCCATGGAGGCAGTTTACCGTGAGATGTCGAACATGGTAATAAATGCCAATGGTCAGTTAATTGACATGGTGCCGAGCCAGGATGATATATTCAATTTGATTTCGGAGTTTAATACCGAGGCTGATTATTCTCCGATAGTCCGGGGTATGAAAGACATCCACACGAGCATATCCGAACTAAAACCCCTGCTCAGGGAGAGCATCACCCCGTCCGAGATTGTGGACTTGGTACTGAGAGTGAATGAGATTCAGAATGCCGAGTTGAGCCTGAATAATGGGGATATGACGGAGACACAGTATGCAGAGGCTATCAGGCCGGCAGTAATAAAAATCAACTCGTACGCGCAAGGCTCGGGGCCAATATACTCCCCGGAGATTGCACTAATAGGTGATGCCGGCGAGAACAATCCCGAGCGAGTGATGAACGATGCAGGCCTGCAGGAATTGGTCAACAATTCACAGAACTCGGCCGTTGCAGGCCTAAGGGCGATTATGGAGAGTGTGCTATCAACACTGGAGAGAATTGAGAACAAGGATACCAGCATCTATATGGACGGCGAAAAAGTTGCCGGTACAGTGAACAGTGTCAACAACAGGAACAGATACGGGCGGCAGAGGTAGAGCACCGGGTATATATAGGATAGCAAAAAGCCCTAACATTACTGTTAAGGCTTTTTTGATATAAGTTGAGCTTAAAATAGTTGCCCTTGCCTGATTTTGTCAGTATATTGTCAGTGCTGATTTTTTCATTACATGTAACCAGCTGATTTTACAAAGGTTTAACAAGCTCTATTTGTACTCGGAGAGGGAGTCGAACCCTCACGAGGTTGCCCTCACAGGATTTTAAGTCCTGTGCGTCTACCAATTCCGCCATCCGAGCGACGAAGGCAAAACTATCATTTCTTGGCCGCAAAAAAAAACTTTTTATTTTGAGAAAATATCTTAAATATTGGTTAAATTAATACCGGCGTTTGAGATCAAGGGCAAATTTTATTTGCAACTTTCGGTTTTGAGGAACGTTTATAGACTAAGGAGGGTAATATGAGAACGAAAATAAAATTGATGGCTTTAATGCCGCTTGCAGTCGCTCTGATCAGCGGGTGCTCTGCTACAAGATACGAAAGCAGCTACTTTGGTTACTCCAACTCTAAAAGTGCGGAGAAGGAAGAGGGGGCCGGCAAGAATCAGACGTATGCTAAGGCTGAATCAGCTGCAAAATCAGCGAGCAGCGAGGATTACGACGATGCCGACAAGTGGGTGAACCCTCTGGCCTCGGAGAGTCAGAGAAGCAGCACCAACTATGCCGTCGTTGATAACGACTACATGAGCTTCAGGGATGTGAGCTACAGGGGGACGCAGGTGCTTTATGTACCCGTGATCGTGCCATGGTGGTCAAGGTATTATGGCTGGAGCAGCTACTGGGAGCCGGGATTTTCCTTTAACATTAACTATGGGCCTTACTGGTGCTACGACTGGTATTCACCATGGTATGATTATCATCCTTACTATGGCCGCTACTGGGCTATGGATTATTATTATCCTTATCATCATTGGTATCACCAGCCGGTCTATTCGCACAATTCAAGGCCTATCGACAGGGACACGAGAAGAACATTCGGCGCGAACCGCGGTGCTTTTTCATCCCGTGGCGGGGGATACTACGACGTGAACAGCACGAGGAGCTCCGGCACGATCAACAGATCGCCCGGCCGTGGAAACCGCATTCAGACCGGCGGCAATATTATCCCCGGCTACCGTGACAATTCGTCGCGCGATGAAAGGAATGGCTACAGCAATCCGAGAAATGACGGGCAGCGCAGCGGCACAATCAACCGCAGCCCATCAAGGAGCTCCGATAACGGCAGGAGCAGGGGAGAATCAGAATCAGTAAAGAGATCATCAGACAATAATTCCGGAAGAAGCTTCGGCACATCGGGTGGAAGAAAAAGCGTGGAAAGAACGCCCGCACCATCCTCATCGAAGCCGGCAGCCAGCACTGAAAGAAGTTCCGGATCATCGAACAGGTCAGGCGGAGAGAAGAACTCGAACTCTGGCAATTCAGGGAATAACCGCGGGAGGTAATTAATGAAGGTTAAGTTTATCAGCTTGTTAGCGCTTGGAGTAGTGGCATCGGCATTCACCTTGAAAGCGCAGTTCATTGAAGATGCTTTAAGGCTTGCAACACCGAACGGAGTAATAACCGCGCGGGCCGGCGCTCTTGGAGTATCGTATAACGGGATTGCGGATGATATCGGATCACTTTATTATAATCCTGCCGGATTGTCCCTGCTTTCGAAGAGCGAGCTGTCTATCGGCGTTGGCTTCACAAGAAATAACAACGAGACAGAATTCCTGGGATTGAAGAGCAGCATAAACAACAACGATCAGTATATAAGCAACATAGGAATAGCTGCTCCATTCGGCGGAAGCAAGAAAATCGGCGCGTTCGGTATTTCATATTTCATGGATAATGATTTCGTGGGGAATCACTCTTTTGAAGGATTCAACACGAATTCAAGCTACATCAACTGGGAAGCTCAGAACGGGCCCATGAATTTCAACGACAACATCTCAACCTTTTTGAGCCTCGCCGACTCGAACGGCAAGACACCTGTCACGGGTAACATCTCGCAGAGAGGATTCGTCCGCGAGAAGGGTGGAATACATAACATTGTCGGCGGTGCGGGGTTCGACCTTAATGACAATTTTGCTGTCGGGTTCTCAATCACCGGGAAGTGGGGAAGCTATTCATATCAAAGAGAATATGACGAGTGGGATTCACAGAACAGGTATCAGAACTTTTTGAATGACTATTCGGATCTTGATTTCAAAGCTTTGCATATCGATGAGAGCGTTGACCAGACGATCTCCGGAATTACGGCCGCCTTTGGGTTCCAAGGCAAGATATTCGACTTCATGAGAATCGGAGCTACCGTCAAACTACCGACATGGTATGAAGTTGAAGAAGATTACTCTCAGACGGCAAGCGCGGAATTCGACAACGGTGACGTCTCGACTTATCCCTATAAGAATTCGGGTTCCTCGTCGTATAACATTACCACACCGTTTGCATTCTCCGGCGGTGTTTCTGCTAACTACATGGGGCTTACCCTGACGGCCGGGATTGAATATTCGGACGCCGCGCAGTTGGAATTCACAAGCGGGCCGGACGACCTTCAGCAGCTGAACTTGTTGATCGCTCAGACCATCACGGGCCAAACCACATGGGGAATAGGTGCCGAATACGAGATACCGGTTTTTCCGGCGGTCGTGCGCGCGAGCTATTCGAATATTACATCTCCTTACAAGGATAATTATGTCGATGGAGATATATCTGTCTTCGCACTTGGCGGCGGATTCTATTTCGGGAAAAACATCAGATTGGACATTCTTGCAAGGTGGAGGGATGGCTCGGAGTTCCGTTCTA
>CAZIHB010000235.1:0-4359 GCA_964538535.1 uncultured Hyphomicrobiales bacterium
AAAGAAACGCTTTTGCCCCTTCCTCCCAGTCAACTGTCTGGCCCTGCGCCTCGTACCATTTGTTGTCCGAGTCATTATAGAACTCTGTTATAAACTTGTCGGGGATGATGTCATTTTTCTCGTCGCGTCCCGAGATACTTCTCTGGAGCGATTCAGTGAATTTTTTAACTTCCTGCTCAAAGGCAAGGGCTGTATCGGCCCTGAATGCACCCACCGCGAGCTTGTTCATGTATAGCAGCTCCCCGCCGCGGGTGTCGGTAATGATTATAATCTGATCCAGGGAATCAAGTATATTTCCGGCAAGCAAATCAATCTTGTTATTGAACAGCATCTTCCACCAAATTGTTTACTAATTCTCTGTTTTCACGGGCTGCCGGGAAAAATGTTGTAATCCCGCGGTTTTATTTTCCGCGGCGTTCAGTCTGCGCGTTTCTGCAGCCGGCCCCGGCCTGCTTTTTTGCATAGAGAAACGCTTGTTTTTTCATCTTCTGCGCCCTCAGGCCGGCGGTATCGTGAACGTGAACAGGCTGCCCTTGCCCGGGCTGCTCTCCACCTGGATTTTGCCCCCGTGCTTCTCCACGAACTCCTTGCACAGGATCAGGCCAAGGCCCGTGCCCCTCTCGTCGGCAGTGCCTTTCGTGCTCACCTTCGTGTCAATCCTGAACAGCTTCGCCGTTGTCTCCTCGTCCATTCCCACACCCGTGTCACTGACGGAAATTTCAACGAAACTGAATCGTTTTTTGGCGGTAACTGCCACTGTGCCGTTTTCGAACGTGAACTTGAGTGCATTCGTCAGCAGATTGCGAAGCACGGTGTTTATCATGTTTGCATCTGCCAGCACCACCAGGCCGGCGGGGCAGTCATATTCAAGGCTGATATTCTTCTTCACGGCCTGTGCCGTGGCCAGGGCCAGGTTGGTTTCAATCAGTTCCCTGATATTGATTCTCGTGGGATTGAACGCGATGCGGCCCATCTGAGTGCGCGACCACTCGAGCAGATTCTCGAGCAGGCTGTGGGCCATTTTTGCCGAGTCGTATATATATTGCGAGTATTGAGCAATTTTCTCCCTGTCCATGCTCTCTATGCCATTATGCAGCATCTGCGAGAAATTGAGCATGGCAAGGAATGGGTTGTTAAGATCGTGGGCTATAATCGAGAAGAACTTGTCCTTGGTGCTGTTCAGTTCTTTCAGCTCGCTCTCGCTTTTCTTCAGGGCCGCCTCAATCCTCTTCCGCTCGGAAATGTCGCGTATGATCCCGATGGCGTGCCAGTGGTCCTTAACTTTAATCGCAGATATCGAGATCTCGATGGGAAACTCTTCGCCGTTTTTCCTTATGGCGCTCAGCTCGAGCAAAGTGCCGATAACCCTGCCGTGGCCGCTCTCCTTGAAATGGGTGAACCCGTGCGTGAAGTCTTTTGTCAGCACTTTGGGGGCAATCAGCATGTGAAGGTTCTGGCCTATCATCTCCTCCTCGGTGAAGCCGAAAATATCACCGGCTGCCGCGTTCCAGAATGTCACTTTTCCCATGGAATCGATCATCACGACGCCGTCCTGGGCGGCCATGGCTATCACCCTGAATCTTTCCTCGCTCTCGCTCAGCCTCAGCTCGTTCATTTTCCTGGCTGTTATCTCGTTGCTGACTATAAGCACGGTTTTCTTCCCTGCCGAGATATGCTTGAACGGGACGATACGCGCTTCAAACCATTTATCGATGCCCTGGATGTTAATCCTGTATTCCATGCTGTTGCTTCGCGAATTCGATATCGTGTCCTTTATCAGGGATAGTGCCTGCCGGGTGATTTCGTCCGGAAGCTCATCGCCCATTATCTTTCCTCTCAGGCGCTCGGGTGTATCAACGAGAAATTCTTCTTTCGCCGATGGAATTTCCACGTATTTGCCGTCTTCATCGATAATGAATATCATGGAGGGGACGTTGCTGACTATCTGCTTGTAGTACTCCTTCGTATCGTGAAGCATCTCCAGCCATTGCTTGCTTTCAGTTATGTCGCGTATCACGACGAAAAACGTCTTTATGCCCCCCGTACGGCCCGGCATGACAGGAATCATCGACAGCGTGCATTCAATCCAGGCCAGGATGCCATTCTTTTTGTATATACGCATCTCGCGCATGTAATCGTTTGGTTCATTAACCGACAAGGACTTGAGCATTCCTTCATTAATATTCTTGTCTTCGGGATGAGCCAAATCATATATTTTCATCCTCAGCAGTTCAGACTTCGTGTATCCCGTAATTTTTTGGAATGCCGGGTTGGGCAGGATTATATTGCAATTCTCGTCGATCACTACGATGGCGGTAAATGCCTTCTCAAACACGTACCTTAGCTTCTTGAAATACGGCAGAATATTTTTATCAACCACGGGGTTTACCGGATTTTCCTCGGTGATGACGGCAAATCTCTCGGGCACGCCCTTTGTGTTATTTATAGGGTAGAACTTGCAGGTGTAGTTCTTTTCAGGATTTTCCAGGTCAGGCGGCCCGTGCAGCGTCCTTTGCTGATCTTTCCCGGGCAGCAGCATCGAGACCTCGTCAGCTGCTTTCGGCAGGTAGGAATAAAGCGATGTGTTGGCAAGATCCTTTTTGTCACGAGCAAAAAGTCTCGCAAAATTATCATTGAGCGTGATC
This sequence comes from uncultured Hyphomicrobiales bacterium, assembly GCA_964538535.1. Lineage (GTDB taxonomy): Bacteria > Bacteroidota > Ignavibacteria > Kapaibacteriales > UBA2268 > CAZIHB01. Next base: position 2,646 of record CAZIHB010000235.1, read on the forward strand.
ACCCGGCCGCTTCTCTCTGCCACGGCCATGCCGATGCTGCTCGAATCCATGAAAGCCCTCAGGGGGCAGTCGCCTTCGCAGTGGCTTTTCTCGGCCGTCTTGCGGATTGTTATATCATGAGCCGTGATAATTATCACGTCCCCATTGTCAGCGCTCGTGCATCTCTTTTCTTTTATCTCGAACCACCGGCGGCCCGGGGAGTGATAGTACTCGTAAACGGCCTTGCCGGCGCCTGCATTCTCCTTCAAAAGGCTCTTGGCGTTGCACCTGGGCAGGTTCCCGACAAAATTCCTCATTGTTTCAGAAGGCCCGCCGGGTGCATCCTCGCCGAACGTGGCAGCAGCACTGCTGTTGGCGTAAAGCACCTCCCCGGCCCGCGATACTATCATGACCGAATCGTCAAGAATATTAAAAGCATTGTAAATTAAATCAACTGCTGCCTGTTTTTCCATATCACCCTTTTGACTTCGTGCAGAACGCCCTTTTTTGAATTAATACTCTACCGGCCGGGATGCTCCGGCTCAGCCCGAAGGCATGTCCCCCTCCGAAGGTTCCCGGGCCGTGTCGGCATGATTGCAACACCTGTGCTATTTCAATAAATAATCTATGTTTATAAATATATTCCAATGCTGTGAGATTTAAAACCTCAAATTTGCATCTAAAGTATAAATAATAAATTGTTTAAGCTATAAACCTATATTTTAATCGAAATCATAAGGGCGCTATCTTAACTATTATCTATAAAAAAAGGGACTTCCTCGCGGAAGTCCCTTATGATTTTAATGTTATTTTTAACACTATTTAGCAAGCGACACGCTGCGCCTCTCGCGGATCACGGTCACCTTGATCTGGCCCGGGTATTCCATCTCGTGCTCTATGCGGGTGGCTATATCATTGGCCAGGTTGTCGCAGCCGACGTCATCCACTTTCTCGGGTTCAACTATCACCCTGACCTCCCTGCCTGCCTGGATCGCGAAAGTCTTGCCAACTCCGTCGAAGCTCACGGCGATTGCTTCGAGCTTTTCAAGACGCTTGACGTAGTTCTCGAGCGATTCGCGCCTGGCACCCGGGCGGGCACCGCTGATGGAGTCCGAGGCCTGGATGAGCACGGCTATCGGCGATTCCATCTCTATGTCCTCGTGGTGGGCACCAATTGCGTTGCAGACGATCGGGTGCTCCCTGTGTTTCTTTGCCAGCTCGTAGCCGATGAGGGCGTGGGGGCCGTCCGTCTCCTTGTCCACGCACTTGCCTATGTCGTGCAGTATGCCCGCGCGCTTGGCTATCACGGGGTCCAGCCCAAGCTCGGATGCCATTATCCCGCAGAGATAGGCCACCTCGAGTGAATGGCTGAGCAGGTTCTGGCCGTAGCTCGAGCGGTATTTCATCTTGCCTATCAGCCTGATAAGCTCGCTGTGCATGCCGTGCAGGCCGAGCTCGAGGAGCGCGTTCTCACCTATGTGGGCTATCTCCTCTTCCAGCGCTTTTCTCGTTTTCTCCACCACTTCCTCGATCCTCGCGGGGTGGATCCTGCCGTCGAGCATCAGGCGCTCAAGCGACTTCTTGGCCACTTCCCTGCGGAACGGGTCGAAGCCGGAAATAACTACGGCCTCGGGCGTGTCGTCTATGATTAGATCGATACCCGTGGCCGCCTCGAACGCGCGGATGTTGCGCCCTTCCCTGCCTATGATCCTGCCCTTCATCTCGTCGCTGTCAA
>CAZIHB010000236.1:0-4099 GCA_964538535.1 uncultured Hyphomicrobiales bacterium
TACTCGCTCACTATTATCAGGATCCGGCCATTCAGGACGTTGCCGATTTCATGGGGGATTCACTTCAGCTTGCCCAGGCTGCACGCTGCACCGGCGCGGATGTTATTCTCTTCTGCGGGGTCCACTTCATGGCCGAAACAGCCAAGATTCTTAACCCCTCTAAAAAGGTGATTATTCCCGATATGAACGCAGGCTGCTCCCTGGCAGACTCGGCACCGGGCGGAAAGTTCCGCGAATGGGTGGAGCAGCACCCCGGCCATACAGTGATATCTTATATCAACTGCTCAGCCGAGGTCAAGGCCTTGAGCGACATCATCGTCACTTCGTCCAATGCCGAGAAAATCGTGCGCTCACTCCCGAGTGACCGCAAGATTTGCTTCGCGCCCGATAAATACCTCGGCGCGTATATCAACAAGCAGACCGGACGCGACATGGTGCTGTGGGACGGATCGTGCCAGGTGCATGAGCTTTTCAGCGAGATGGAGGTGATCAACCTGACCCGGAAACACCCAGACGCGCTCGTGCTCGCGCATCCGGAGTGTCCGGAGAACATATTGGCCTATGCCGACTTCATCGGCTCGACAAACAAAATCATTGATTATGCCGCGAAGATGAACGAAACTGAATTCATCATTCTGACCGAACCGGGCATAATCCACGAATTGATGAAGAAGGCACCGGAAAACACCTATATCCCCGTGCCATCGATGAGCGGATGCAGCTGCAACGAGTGCCCGCACATGAGGCTGAACACCCTCGAGAAAATGGTCTCGGCACTCGAGAATCTCGAGCCTGAAATTATCATGCCCGAAGATCTGAGGCTGAAAGCCCTGAAACCCCTTGAAAAAATGCTGGAGCTAAGTTGATAAGTTACAAGCAATACACGGATCTGCCCGAGGAATACGTTAAATCGAAAATCAGGGAATTCCTCGAGGAAGACATGCCCGCGGGCGATGTCACCACTTTATCCACTATACCGGCCGGCTCTGCGGCAAGTGCCGAAATTTCCGCGCAGGCCGAAATCGTCTTTGCAGGTGAGAAAATCATCCCGCTGTTCTTCGGCGAGGGTTTTGCCGTCAAAGTGCTGAAGCATGACGGCGAGAGAGTCTTGCCCGGCGGGAGGATCGCGCTGATCGACGGCCCCGCGCGCGAGATACTCTCGAAGGAGAGGCCCCTGCTGAACCTGCTGCAGCGCCTGTGCGGCATAGCCACTCAGGCCGCACGATATGCTGCCATTGCTGCGCCGCTCGGCGTGAAAGTGCTCGACACGCGGAAGACCACCCCCGGGCTTCGCCTCTTTGAAAAATATGCGGTTGCCGTAGGCGGCGGAACAAATCACAGGCTGGACCTTTCTTCCGGGATTTTGATAAAGGACAATCACATACAGGCCGCCGGGAGCATCACCCGGGCCGTTGAATATGCCCGCGAATATAACGCGGGGCTGCCCCTGGAGCTTGAAGTCGAGAATTTCGACCAGCTGCGCGAGGGCCTTGCCGCCGGGGCCGACGGGTTCCTGCTGGACAACATGCCTGTTGATGTGACAATCGAAGCCGTGAAAATTATAAGATCTGCCCCCGGGGGCAATGATATTTTTATTGAATCCTCAGGCGGCATCACTCTCGAGACGCTTGAAGGATACTGCCGCACCGGAGTTAATGCCGTTTCTGTCGGCGCGCTCACTCACAGCGTGAAATCTGCCGAGATGCACATGGAATTTCTATAATCTCAAGCGGCCTGCAAAAATTGACAGCCCGCCCCGATAATGAATACCCGGGCGGGCTGTCTGTCTGCCGCCGTATGGGCGGCCTTTTGCAGTTATAATTACCTGGTCAGGGTCACCTTCACGATGTTCGTGAAGTCGTTGCCGCTGACCTTCACTGCATAGACGCCGGCAGGCAGGCTGCCGCCGTTAATTGTATAACTGTTGAGCCCCTTCGCGCAGCTGCCGTCATATACCGAGAGAACCTTCCGGCCTGTCATGTCGAACAGCTCCACCCTGATCCTCTGGCTCTCCGCGAGACGTACATCCACTGTGGCACTGCCGGAGAACGGGTTCGGGCAGACTTCGAAAGCGCTGCCAGCGGCCGCGTCGGCAGGACTGTAGTCAAAAAGCTTCCAGTCCGAGTTCTTTGCCTGTGGAGCATTCACGGGGTATGTAATCGTAGTTGGCAGCATGTACCTTAAGCTGTAGGAATCGTAGAGTATCTGCTGGTCAGCGTCAGTCATTGAACCGGCGAATATGAACACATCGCCGATGCACCCGTCGAACCATCTTGCATAATCGTTGTATATACCACTGTTCCTGCCATAGGTTGTTCCCTTCGCCTCGCCGCCGATTGCCGATGGACTCTCATCCAGCTGGAAGCCTTTGAAACAATACCATGGGCTGGACTTGCCGTTCAATATCATCCTGACCTTAAACTCGGCATCCTTGATTTTCAGTTTCGTATCCGGATCATATACAGCCGGCTCGTGCCTCATTTCCATGTGCGCAAGATAAATTTCACCTGCTGTCAGCGGAGTGCCGATATCGGCCCCTCCAGGCGGGTTGTTGCCGCTTTGTCCAAATACGAACACGTATCTTTGTTCCCTGTTCCAGGCGCCCATGCATAGCAGTCCGGACTCGATATACACATTGAAGCCTGAGATAGTACCTCCAACCTCGAGTATTGTCTGAATGTCGTCATCGCCAATCGGGCGTGTCGGCTCGAAGAGTACGTACATATTCTTCGTCAACTGCTCGGGCTTGGTGGCATCAGGAGTCAAAAGGCTTGTCTGATCGGAAAGCAGCTGCGGATCTGTCTTGAACTCGAGCAGAGACGACATGCCGTAGCAAGGCGATTCCCTGAACCACACCCCTGCTGTTCTCGGCAGCTCCTCCTCCGGAGCACAGTAAATCGAGAAGCAGTCGCTGTTTATCGGCCTGGTGCAATAAGTCGGTGCATAAGCGTAGGGAATTTGTTCCGGTGCATTCAGAGAGCCGGAGTTGTTCCAATATCTCACTGCTCCGGAAACCGGGTACTGACCGTTCCATTCGCTGTTATCATTATCCACGAAGCATGGATTGAACCAAACAAGCGGCAAACTCAACGAAGAGATATCCCCTGTGCCTGCTTCTTCTTTGTTTCCGAAAACAAATTCCGCGAAAAGATTGTCCGGGTCATTCTCGTAAACCCATCCGTCCAGAACAAATTCACCTTCCATCGTGAACCCGTTCAGCACGTTGATGCCCGTGATATTCCATGAAGCAGAGCCGACAGGACTGGCCGGTATCTCGATATTCCCGGGCACAGGCACGCCGTTAATGATCAACCCGGTCAGCTTGATTGGCTGCTTGACGAATTCAATCGCAAAGTAGTTATAGTAATTCTTGTTTTTGAGCGTGATGTTGATCAAGTTGATATCCCTGCCGGTCAGCCCGGGCACGGCATCGAAATTCTTGAGAATTTTAGTGACGCCCTGGGGCCGCAAAGGATTAACAACAGTGATCGTCATTGTTCCATTGTCAGCGCTTGAATATTGCAGTCTGAATGTGTTCTTCCCGCCTTCTATATTCGGATCACTTGGAGTGAAAAAGTTCTCCCAATCCTTCCACCAGATAAACTTGGGCCTGTATTCTCCCGTAAAGAAATTAATGATTGCCGGCCATTCCTGCTTCATCTGCACATTGTTGGCCGGCGTGGATTCGAGTGTCAGCATCGTTTTGGGATTATTGTAATCAAGCCCGTCAAGATTGATGAACTTCATGATTCCAAGCTGCGTGAAATCCGCTTCGGGCACGAGCCCGCTGTTCAGCTCCAATACTTCAACTTTGGACCAACCCGGCGGGCCCGCGGCCACAATCATCAGCATTAAGAGTAAAAGTAGTTTTTTCATAATTTTCCCCTGTAAATAAAGTGCATTGTCCTCATCGATCCAATTATTACCCGATTTTTTTGGTGGTTCGGCTCCACCATCGTGTGCTTCCCGCCTGCATCCGATCTAAGCATACCGCCTGAAAATATGCTTACCCGGAGCCGCATCTCATCTTTATGAGCATTTAGCGCCGGCACGCGATCGATCCGTCACAATGTTTTTGAAGATTCACCTCCCTACTTTC
>CAZIHB010000236.1:4109-4344 GCA_964538535.1 uncultured Hyphomicrobiales bacterium
ATCACGTGCAAATTACGGCAAGTCATTGATCATGTAAATACCTGCTATCTGGTAATTTAGAAATACACCGAGATACACTTACATTTCTCAGTACTAACACTTACCCGAATTTGCCTCACCCCCTCAACAGTCTGTGTGAAAAGTCCCGATTATGGCAATAAAGTCTTTAATCGTCATTCCCGCGAAAGCGGGAATCTATTGATTTACCAGAACTTATGGATCTCCGCCTCCGCGG
>CAZIHB010000237.1:0-4337 GCA_964538535.1 uncultured Hyphomicrobiales bacterium
TTTTATCGCCCTCACCGACCCAAAGCATAAATACCCCTTCCATTGCAGAAAAAATCGGATGATCCAAATTCAATTTGTACAAGTCGCACCATATGCCACCGCTACATCTGAACCATTCCGCTGCCATACAAACCTCATCAATAACAATAAATCAAGTGAAGGCCACGCAAAACACTATGGCCTACACTAATATACGAAAGAGCGGTTAATATCTTATTCAATTATTTAGTCCGAGAAGGAGTCGAGCATGAAGGAGGCGAAACTCAGCGCGGAAATAGCTGCCGTCTCTGCCCTCAATCTTCGTGAGCCAAGCCGCCACGAGATAATTCCGGGATGATTTTTTATAATCTTCAGCTCTGAATCTGAAAAGCCGCCTTCAGGCCCGACTATAATCAAAGTTGATTTTTTCAGGTGTGCCGAGTGCGGGGTGATTCCGTCTTCGTCGGCGAGAATGCAATTTTCGAATCCGGATTTCTCGAGCAAGCTCTCGAGAAGAAGCGGAGGATGAATATTGATCAGGCGGGCACGTTTGCATTGTTTCAAGGCCGCGATGGCTTTCATTTCAAGCCGGGCTGCCGGCACGTTCATTTTTTGTGATCGTTCTGCCTGGAGAGGGAAAAAATCGGTGGTTCCAAGCTCGACTGCTTTTTCAAGAGCAAACTCCATCCTGTCCCGATTATCAAGTATCCCTATTGCAAGCCCGAGCCGAAAGGGGAGCTCCGAGTGCTCTTCAATGAAATTATAAGGTTCGACGCTGAAGTCCAATTTGCCGACTCTATTGACGATGGACTGCGCACAAAGCCCTCTGCCGTTAGTAACAAGTATATGATCCCCCGTGTTTACCCGCAAAGCCTTAAGGTGGGCAGCTTCGTCGGCAGGAACTGCGATAGCTCGGGAGTCCCTGCCGAGTGTCTCAATATATATACATTCCATGATAAGCACGAATTATTCTCAAAAACCGATGCAAATTACGGATTATTTATGATCTTACCATTGCCTTTGTGCCGGTTTCCATTTGAATCCGTAAGGTTCAACTCATAGATATAAACACCGGGGGCATCGATTTTTACGGGAACTCTCGCGCTTCCGCCGTTGAATTCGATCGGGCTTTCGTAAACAATCATTCCAAGAAGATTGCATATTCTAAGGACCCCGTAAGTATAATTTGAGCGATAGAATGCAAAGTTAATTACCCCGTTGCAGGGATTCGGATAAGCAATGTAATGCAATTCGTTATCATTTGCATTGCCCGTACCGAAATCAGTATCGATAACGATCAATCTGTCAAGCGTGTCGGGTGGAATCACCCTGACGATGTTCCCTTTTACCACAGCCTGCCCCCGGACGCTGTCGGAGCCGTCAACAGTAGAATACCACTTGATGCCCTTAAAAGTCCGCCCATAATCGATCTGAAAATCAACGTACTTTGTGTTAATTGGCAAGTATGCTATTATTGAGGAATCTTTCCTCGCCGAGATGACTCTTTTATACTCTATATCAGATTCGACAACAAGGTTGAAATCCGGAACAAATTTAAACCATTCGTATTTTTCAAGCAGATTTTTCATTACTCCCATTTGAAAGGAGCCAGGCATTTCAAGAGCTTTAAGCACAGTTCCCCGAGGATCGAAAGGATCCTTCTCATCGCCGGCATTTGCTTCTCTATAGTACCATTGAAATATGCCGTTGGCGCCATAGGATGTCCCAACGAGGCTGCCGGCAAGAATTCCTTCATATCTTGCCTGTCGGACTGAGTAGGGCTGAATGCGCCCAATAGAGTCACCTTTTGAGCCCAGCCAATCCTGTATGTCCTCGTATGCTGCTTCACCATCTACGATCGGTTTCGGCGGATTCAATCTATACCCGTAATTCCCGGCATACCAGCTATAATCAATACCTGTGACATGACCTGATTGATACATATTGAAATCAAGCCATTTATAAGTACTATCGAAAAATTCGTATGAGGCTGTGTATCCTTTTGTATGGACGGTAAACAAATGATGATGGCCAGATGCATCATCAATTGTACGTGCAATTTTATCCCAAAATTGTTTGCTTTCCGGTTTATTATATTCTCCGTCACCCGCGATAATCCAGATCAGGTTATAAGCTGCATATCTGGAAGCGACATATTTAGCAAAATTTAGTGCTTCTTGTTCATTGAAGGCTAAAGTAACGTATTTCGGATCTTTATCGACTTCAGTGTATCCGCTCCAGATTGGAAGCATGGCACTAATCATACCGGAGCGATGAAGAGTATTAGCCAGCGTATCAATGAACCTGAAATATTTTGGAGAAATTTTCATAAAGGATAAACTTGGAAAAAGCGAATCAAAATCCCTGTTCCAATTGCCATGAGCAAACAGCTTATCAACAATCACATATTGCGCGGCATTAAATCCTTTCGATTTTCTATCTTTTACAAATGCGTTCAGTTCTTCCTGATTTCCCCGATATGATATTCGCCAGGGAGTATCGGCAAGGTAAAACAGCGGTTCTCCATTTCCGTAGGTCAGGTAATGCCCGTCATCAGATACCTTTGGAAATCCATTTCTGACAAAAACATTGGTATCGTTTGTTTCGAGCACATCAATTGTGCCGGTAATATTATGCAAAAGGAGATTGTCAGAGTCGGAGCATCTGGTTTTAAATTTCCATTTGCCCAGGTTCTCGGCGCTGAATCTTACGATGAAAACGTTGCCGCCATCCCAGAAACCGTTGTGGGTAAATTGTTCATTGTTTGGGCCCGTGAATTCGCATTTGAAGTCGATATCAGCGGGAGGATTGTCGTAGGTCTTGTATGAAACAAATTTTATATCAAGCACATGATTCCTTTCAATGGAGTAATTCACTGCTGATAAAGGAGTGGCGCAGAAAAGCAACAAGCATTGAAACAATGAGCAAATCAAAACAATTTTCAGCTTCATTTTTTTTGATTTTTAAAAGGGAAACAAAACAGATACATATATAAGACACACTAAAAGCGCAATCGACTAAAAATATTTTTAAAGAATTTCTATTTTGCATAGTATCAATAACTTAAAATAATAAAAAAAAACCACCTGCTGTGTAAGAATTCTTCAATTGATTATTTATTCTGATAGTTCTTTCAAGAAATGAGGGGATTTGCTATATTTGAAAAATAGGATAGCAATAGTCCGATTTATAAATCGTCGTTTTGCTTGTTAAAAATTATCGGATTAAAACGGCAAATGATAAAACTGTCGAAAAAAGTGGAATACGCGATACTTGCGATGCATTATATGGTGAAAAAAGGCAACGAACCAGTTTCGGCAAAAGAAATTGCCGAAAACTTGAAGATCTCTTTTGAATTTCTCTCGAAGACGCTTCAGGCGCTTATGAAAAGTGGCCTTGTCATATCGCAGCAGGGCACAAAAGGCGGCTACTACACGGCAAGAAAGGCCAACCAGATCTCGATTGCTGATATCATGGATGCAATGAGCGAAAAGCCGGGCATTGTGGAGTGCATTCACGACGGAAAGACGGAAGATCCGCTTAATTGCAGGCGCTCCGACGATTGCTCACTAAAGTCTCCAATGATGAAGATTCAAAAAGAGATAAACGAAATTTTTACGCGAACGACCTTGGACGACATACCGTCCGGCAATTTTATTGATTTCCCATCCGGTTTATACATAAGAGGCGAAAATGTCTAAAGAGCAAAAAGACCAAAACATTTTAGAGCAGCTGGCCAAGAGCGAGTATAAATATGGTTTTGTTTCGGATATTGAGCAGGAGTTTGCGCCCAAAGGACTTAACGAGGATATCGTGAGGTTCATATCCATGAAGAAGAACGAGCCGGAATTCATGCTCAATTGGCGGCTTAAAGCATTCAGGCACTGGCTGAAAATGAAGGAACCCGCGTGGGCACATCTGCATTATCCGGCTATAGACTATCAGGATGCGTACTATTATGCAGCCCCTAAGAAAAAAATATCGCACGAGAGCCTGGATGATATCGATCCCGAAATAAAAAAGACTTACGATAAACTCGGCATCCCGCTCGACGAGCAGAAAAAACTCGCCGGTATTGCAGTTGATGCAGTATTCGACAGCGTTTCAGTGGCGACGACTTTCCGGGATAAGCTTGCCGAAGCCGGTATTATTTTTTGCCCGATCAGCGAGGCAATCAAGAACCATCCGGAGCTGATCGAGAAATATCTCGGCTCGGTGGTGCCATATACGGACAACTTTTTTGCAGCCCTGAATTCCGCGGTGTTCAGCGATGGCTCTTTTTGCTACATACCAAAAGGAGTGCGATCCCCGATGGAGCTTTCCACGTATTTCAGGATAAATGCAGCCTCGACAGGGCA
>CAZIHB010000238.1:0-4331 GCA_964538535.1 uncultured Hyphomicrobiales bacterium
GCAATATAACAGTTAGGGTGAAGATGAAAAACCTGACCGGGAAAGAACTGAAAAGGCTGGTTTTGGTTGAAAAGAATTACAAAACTGCAAGGATATTGGATCAGTACAATTGCGCTTTTCCTGAGCGCTATCAAGAGTACAGGTTTTTTGTGAACGGCGTAGAGATTAACAGCGAAAAAGAAAAAAAGGATATATTCGGTTGTTATGATATTGACAAAAATTTGAATATACAAGGCTTTACTCTTGACGGACTGGGGCAGGATGGCGAAAAGGCCAGAGAAGTAGTGATTGAATATTCACTCAAGCCAATGCCCGGCGAGGATACGGTGCTCTCGGAAACGGCTTTGTTCCAGTACGACGAGGGCTGCGGCTGGTGCTCAGGCATAGATAAGTATGACGTCAACCCGATCAAGCTTCGCCATCCCTTCCCCAAGGACACGACAGTGTGTGGCGGAATAACTCTTTCAACGGGCTTTACCGGCATGAAGCATGAATGGAATGACGGCAGCAAAGCATGGTCGCGCTTTATTACGAAATCAGGCTTCTACAAGGTTACAATCACGACTGAAAACGGGTGCACCCTGCAGGACAGCACGAGAATAACCACGTTTATTACAGCCGACAGCGTCACCGTGGATAGAGACAGCCTTCGTTCATTTCCCGGTGACGTGGTATATCCGGGCCTGAAATATAAAATGCCTGAATACATGGCCGGACGCGAAAATTTTGCAGTTACGTACAAAATGAGAATTAATAAGGCAAAACTATCCATTGCCCGGCAGTACGACTACAAAACGATTGACGAGCCCGGCGACCGGCTGACCGTGGAGAGGACTGTTAACTTCACGTCCGGCCCGGGGTCATATGATTCGGTTGAGAACCGGTACGTGTTCCGGAGCACCGACAAACTGAACGTGTTAATGAAAACGGTTGATTCCACGGACGTAGAATATTATGATTTACGTTTCGGCGAGTGCGAAAGCGACAAGGGGCTGCTGCCCGTCCACGTTATGATAAGCGATCCCGGCGAGGGGCTGAAACGCGTGGGCGGCGCGGGGAAATTGCATATCGGTGATGTTCACCCGAATCCCTGCACGGAAAGCCTCGAGTTCGAATTCACGACGGAGGAGAACGGCATGATTGAGATCAGCCTTGTGGATCTGCCTGGCAGGGTAACGAGGCCGCTTTTCGCCGGAGTCATACCTTCGGGCAAGTATCAATACACGGCAGACATGAGCAAAATGACCGACGGGATGTACTACATCGTGATTCGGCAGGGCGGGGCCCGCGTTTATAAGAAAGTGATGAAGGCCAAATAGGAGTAGGAGAACGGGAATCCTGATAATCCAAATAAAATTCGTATATTTATAATGAGTTAGTATTTGTATGATAGACTGACTTCGGCCGGGCGTTGCAAGGAGCAATCCGGCTGAAGCGGTTATGTTTCATTTTAGAACGATTTGTAAATATGAAAAAGTTAGTCAGGAATGCAATTTTAGCTTTGGCCCTTGCCACGTCAGTCGTGCCGGCCGGAGCTCAGCTGATCAGGGACCCTGAGATGGCTGGCAAAATAGAGCGGCAGCTGAAGCTGCAGCAGGAAATAGCCGCACGCAGGGATGAAGCAATGTTCGGGGTGCTCAGGCAGGAACTGAGCTATGACGAGCGCCAGGCCGTCAAGTATTTGCTGGCATTCATGCCGCTAAGCGACCTTGCCGATTACAGCGGCGGTTTTTTCCTCGAAAATGCACGCGTGGCCCTGAAAGCCAGGAGAGAGATGCCTTGGGGCAAAGATATACCCGAGGATATATTCCTGCATTTCGTGCTGCCTCCCCGCGTGAACAACGAGAATCTCGATTCCTTCCGGCTTGTTATGTATGAAGAATTAAAAGCACGGCTGAAAGGCTTAAGCATGAAGCAGGCCGCGCTGGAAGTGAATCACTGGTGCCACGAAAAAGTGACATACAAGGGTTCGGACGAGCGAACAAGCGGCCCCCTGAGCACTATTCGTTATTCATACGGGCGCTGCGGCGAGGAATCAACTTTTTTCGTGGCGGCACTTCGCATGGCCGGCATACCGGCACGCCAGGTTTACACGAGCCGCTGGGCGCATACTGATGACAACCATGCCTGGGTGGAGGTGTGGGTGGATGGCAAGTGGAGCTTCCTCGGGGCCTGCGAGCCGTCTCCTGATCTAAATATGGGGTGGTTTGCCGTTCCCTCGACGAGGACAATGAACGTGAACACGAGGGCGTTCGGCTGGTACAACGGGCCGGAGCCCTGCACCGTGCGCGAGGACAGGTTCGCCGAGCTGAACCTGATAGGCAACTACACTCCATCCAAGACATTATTCGTGAAGGTGACGGATTCCGCCGGCACTCCCGTGAAAGATTCAAAGGTGGAATATAGGCTTTATAACTATTCCGAATTTTTCCCCCTGGCAAAAGTGTGGACAAACAAGGAAGGCATCTCATCATTCCTTACCGGTATGGGCGACCTGATGATCTGGGCCGGCAAGGGCAGCTCGTTCGGTTACGGCAAGGCACGTGTGCCCGAGATAGATACAGTAACGATCGTGCTCGGCACCAAGGCAAAATACGGCACCACGGAGGAATTTGATTTCGTGCCGCCGCCCGAGGGCAAGCCTGCCACTGCAAGCGAGGAAGGCATGAGGGAGAATAACCGCAGGCTTCTCGTGGAAGACTCAATCCGTGCCGTTTATATGAAAACATTCAAGGATTCGGCGTGGGCAGTTGATTTCGCGAAGCAAATGGGGACCAACCCCGACAGCACGGCGAAGAGCGTCGTTATGAGCTATGGCAACTGGCGCGAGATAACGTCATTCATAAAAAACACCAAGCCCGAGCTTCGCGCCATATCGCTGAAGCTGCTTTCAGCCGTCAGCGAGAAGGATTTGCGCGACGCGCGGGCAGAGATACTCTCGGAGCACCTGGAATACGCGATGAGTCATTATCCTGCCGATGCAGCTCAAGTTGACACCTGGACGAATTACGTGCTGAATCCGAGAATTTCATACGAGATGCTTGGAAAATGGAGAAAACTCATTTCTGAAAATATGTTTACGAAGAAGGATGCCCGTGTTGGAGAAATCAGACCGGAAACGATCTTGAAATGGGTGAATGAAAATATTAAAATTGATACGATAGCTAACATGCACTCACGCGCCCCTCTAACGCCGGCCGGTGTATTCAATTTAAGGGTGGCGGACGCGAAGAGCCGCGAAATATTCTTCGTGGCAGCCTGCAGGGCATTCGGCCTGCCCGCGCGCTTGAATCCGGAGACGCTCGTGCCGCAGTATCTCGAGGGCGATGCCTGGAAGAACGCGAATTTCGGCACCGCGCAGAAGATTAATGAAGCCATGGGGATTGTTCATTTTAAAAATTTGGGCAGCTTCGACCCGAAATACTATATAAATTACACAATAGCCCTCTTCCGCGGCGGAGTATATAACACCATGGAATTTGATTGGGGCAAGCCACTGAGCGAGTTCGGAAATGTCAGCGTGCCGGAGGGCGACTACATGCTCGTGACGGGCAACAGGCGTCCTGATGGTTCCGTGCTTTCGAGCATCACGTTTTTCGAGGTGAAATCGGGCGAAACAAAGGAAGTTGACGTCAAGGTGCGCGACATAGTCACCGAGAACAAACCTTTTGGCGAGCTGAATCTTTCCGGCCTCGAGGTGCAGAGATACGCACGCGCCGAGAAGGAAAAGCTCGCGCAGCTGACCGGCGGCAAGCCGTTTATCTTGGCAATCATCGAGCCTGACAAGGAGCCGACGAAGCACGTCATGGCCGATCTTCAGCCCGTGAAGGCAGATCTGGAGAAGTGGGGCGGCAACGTGATCTTCATCCTGGAGCACGGCCGTGCCCCGGAAAACTTCAAGCCTCAGATTTTCGGTGGATTGCCCGAGAACACGATTTACGCTTGGGACACGCCCGCCGGGGATATGATGAAAAAGCTCGGCGAACTGCGCGGCAAGGATCTGACCGCCAGCCTGCCCGCGATAGTGACCGGCGATGCCTCCGGCAAGCTTTACTTCTTCTCCTCGGGCTACACAATCGGCATCGGGGACATGATAGTGAAGAAGGTGAAATAGGGAGGGAGAGGAATTTTGATGAGAAGGGGGCGGAAGCCCCTTTTTTTTTAAAAAAGAGTATAAGTTTTATCATGCATAAGTATCAAAAAAATCGACATAGTAATTAGGGAATCATATAAAGATTGATTATATTTATTTCAATAGATAATCAATAAGCGAATGCTTGAGTAATTAGGGGTACGAAATGGAAGCTGAAATCGGTAAAATCGAAGAAAGT
>CAZIHB010000239.1:0-4324 GCA_964538535.1 uncultured Hyphomicrobiales bacterium
GGGCAATCTGTCGGAATTCCTGTCGAAGAATATTGCATTAACAAGAGGAAGAGTTGCCAGCAGCTCGTTGCCTGTTTTCAGCATCCCGTCAAACCCAAGGCAATCGATCTCGATTCTCGGTTTCGGCACTTCCTTCTGCACCACGACCGGCTCGCTTTTCGGCGGCTCGGGCACGGGAATATAAATCGGTTCTTCCTTTGGCTCAAGTATGCCAAACCTGACTCCAAGCTCGAGCCTTAGCGAGAAGTTCTTCCATTTAGTGCCGGATGCAAAGTTGTTAAGGTTGTAATCCGCGACCAGCTGCTGCGTCAAAGCAGTGCTTTCGCCGGCCTTGAGCATATTTTCGAGTCCTATGGCCAGGCCGGCAACTGGCGTCGTCATTGACTGGATCGTTCCGCCGGCAAGGTTGTGCGATTTAACTTTACTCGTTCCATCCGTGAAATAGAAATTCGCCGGAGAGGAGACGGTTTCAGTCTGATCGAATTTTTTGGTAATTGGTATCGCGAGCCTGAACCCGGCCATTGCCCTGAGCGGCCCATTTATAAGATCCGGTATTAATATGCTTCGTATCTCGGGCTGCAGCTCGATATAATTCAACGTCGCTACAAGCTTGTTCTCTATGCTGACGTTTACTAAATTCCCCGATTCGACATCCCGGGCAGGATACCTGTTGGTAATCGCCATGCTGCCGCTTCTGTCCGCAAAGAACAAACCCAGCCCCAACTGATAGACAGGGCTCAGCCTGCGCTCCAGAAACAGGCCGGTAGTCACGCTCGAGCCGCTGCCCTGCCTGAACACACCGCAGTCCACAGCTCCCTGAAAGGAACTGAAATCAGCGGAGTAAAAATTCATGCCGTACCCGATTTTCGGATGCAAAGCAATCACTTCCCTCTCGGAAACCGGCTGCTCACCCGATAATTTTACGGATAAAAGCGCAACCAGGACTATGACAGCGTATGTATTTTTCGATAATATCCGTTTCACATCCACAATCTTGCTCGAAATTCGACAAAACTTTGTATGTTACCTACAGAAAGTTAATATACGAATTTTTCTTTTTTTTAATGTTGTTTCTTTGTTAATACCGACTTGAATGTAAAATCATGATAATCAAAACCGAAGATCTTGATACCTATCTGAACGACGCCTCCAACCTGCATGGCAGTGCCGAGAAAGTATATATTCCCGAATTTCCGGGAGAAATTGCCCCACTCCTGCTTGAATCCTGCAGGCAGGGGCAGAAACTTACCGTCTCCGGCGCGAGGACTTCCACGACGGGAAGCGCCGTGCCTTCCGGCGGCAGCGTGCTGTCGCTGGAGCGGCTTGACAGGATTATTTCTTATGACGAGGCAGGCTGCCGGATCGCTGTCGAGCCGGGTTTGAGCCGCGAGGCATTGTCTGATTTTCTTGCCGAACGGGGACGATTCATTCCACCAGCCCCGACCGAAACGCTCTCGACTATCGGCGGAAATGCCGCCACGAATGCTTCCGGCGCGCGCACATATAAATTCGGCCCGATAAGGCCATGGATCAATCGCGCTACCATAGCTCTCGCCGGTGGTGATACTGTCGAATTAAGCAGAAATTGCCAAAGATATTCGCTGGATGAACACAGGCTGATCACCGATGCCGGCAGAATCATCGAGCTGCCGATGCAATTTCTCAATATCCCGGCAACTAAGCACTCGGCCGGCTTCTATCTCGTTGAAGGCATGGACCTGCTTGACCTGTTTATCGGCAGCGAGGGAGCTCTCGGGGTGTTCACCTGTTTGGAGCTTTGCACGGCGCCGCTGCCGGAAAATGTACTTGGCGGGCTTTTCTTCTTCAAAAGCTATCCCGAGCTGTTCGGCTTCGTGGAAGAGGCTGATAAGCTCTCGCAGCCGGCACTCAATTTGAAATCTGAAGCGGTCGATTCATTCTGTGCGCGGCTGATCGAATTCTATGACGGCAATTCCCTGAAAATGATAAAAGAAAGCACGAACCTGGTGCCGGATAGTGCCGCCTGCGCTATCTGGACGGAACAGGAATACGCGGGATGCAACGAGGACAGCGTCATGGCCGCCTGGTGGAAATTGCTTCTGAAACACAGCTCAATGCCTGAAAATGCAATTATTGCACGATCCGCGGGCGAGCATCAGAAGCTGAAAGATTTCAGGCACAGCCTGCCGCTTAGAGTAAATGAAATCGTGACGGCCAATGGCCGGAGAAAATTTGGGACCGACACTGCAGTACCGGCTGCATTGAGCAGAGATCTGTTTGATTATATCAACAATATCGCCCTGAAGTATGCGCTGCATCATGTTGTTTTCGGCCATATCGGCAATTCCCACTATCATGCCAATTTCTTTGCGCGGAACGAGGAAGAAGAGCGAAAAGCACTGGCTGCCTGCGGGGAAATTGTAAAATTCTCTATCGAAAATGGCGGGACGATCTCGGCCGAGCACGGAATAGGTAAAATCAAGAGGGAATACCTGCAAATGCTTTTCGGTAATGCGGGTATAGAAATAATGAAGCAGGTAAAGCGTGCGCTCGATCCTTCGGCTATACTTTGTCCCGGCAACATTTTCTGAGAAAAGGCCCTGCTATCTCAGCAGCGGGCTGCTCTTCCTCTCGAATTTCAAATCCTGCAATTGGGCGGCCTTGATGCCGAACACAAGATGGAAGCCCCTGTTGAAGCCGGTTGGGGTCCAATTGACCATCAGGTTCCAGCAGTGCATATCCTTGGTGATTGTAATGTCCGGTGTCAGCAATTCCCTCTTCACAAGGTCGTAGCTGCCGGTTGTTCTCAGTGACCATGTTTTGGTCAGCTTCATATCAAATGATGTGGCAAGGTTCACCGTGCGGTTCACCATGTTTCTTTGATCGACATTATAAGCCATCCTGAGGCTGAAATTAAGTGTCCACGGCACTGACCAGGGATAATACCCCGGTGTTGAATCACCGAAATAGTCGAAAAACTCCTCGTTATAATTTACTTTGTTGCTGAACCTTTCTCCCAGGCTGACAGAGTCCTGCGGCTTCTTCCGCAAAATTTCAGAAGTGGAGGTCAGTCCGGTGGAATTAAGAGAAGTCTCGAGAGATAGGGAGAAATTGCGCAAAGATGCAAGCCCCTTGCCCCCTGAGATGAGGAATTTATCTATATTCCTGAAGTATCCTGTATTGCGCCCGTTTTCGTCAAGAACGGGTGCCTGGTCGTAAAGACTGAATCCGGCAGATCCTGTCAGATTCATTACGCTGATTGCCGGAGTGCGGAAATTCAAGTTGATGTCGGAAAATTTAAGTGAGTCGGCAGCGAAATTATACCCTCCCGAGAAGCCGAATTTCAGCAATTCCACGTTTTTGTCCACGGTATCCTTCCGGGGAACTTTAATTTCGAGCGTGTGCTGATCAGTATATGATAAGCTCTTTGTCAGGTACTGCGACGCGTGCGAAGCACCGTCAAGCTCGAACCTTGAATACTTCACCTTGCTGTTCAATTTCGGATCAAAATACTCACCGTAGAATCCCCATTTGCTGCCGGAAAAATCTGGCGTATAAGAGAAACTTACACTCGGCTGATATGTGTGGCGGAATGCAGTTATGCCCATAGTCTTCGGCTTGATAAAGCCCAATAATGGCCGGCTTTCTGTAATCATCCCATACAACTTTGTTGATACCGTCATGCTCAGCCCGTAGAAATACTCGTTGTAAAATCCTGACTCCTGGCTGGTGACAATGCTCGAGTCCTTCGGGTTAACAGTCTTAGTGATCCTGCGAAAGAAATTATTGGCATTCAGGCTGACGGAAGGATTCACGGTAAAATACCCAAGCCTGGGCGAAATTCCGATCCTTGGGCTGTGTGAAATATACTTGCTGTCCGAAAATTTAAATGACGTATCAATCACCGAAGAATCCGGGGTGACGGCACGGCTCCCGATTGAGAGCTGCTTGCTGTCGGAGTATCTGAACCCGCCGTTATAACTGAAGCTGACATCCCGCACCCAGCTGTCCGCCGGAATGAAAGATACATCTTTCAGCGGGTAGTAGTTCGGCAAAGAATAGGAAACCGGGACTGACTGCGTGTATGTGTTCGTTATGATATTCTGGTCTCTCTGGTAGGACACCGAAAGATTGCTCCCGTTATCAAACGCGAGCGAATAAGCCGCGTTCGAAGTAATATTCTGCGTGATTCTGTCAGCAAGGTTCGTGGATGTATTCCGATTGAAATCCTGTGATGCGAAGGAAAGATTGACATCAAGAGATTGCTGCGGGGTCAATATCTGACGATGGCGGAGTGCTATGCTCCAATTTTTCGTGTATTCCGCGTCGGGGTTGAACCTTGTCC
>CAZIHB010000240.1:0-4318 GCA_964538535.1 uncultured Hyphomicrobiales bacterium
GACATATGTGCAAAAGTGTAAGATAATTGAGGCAGGCAGAAAAAAGTGGCTGCATTTTTGATAGGGGGAAAGAGGAAAAGCCGTCGTGTTAAGCCACGGAAAGAATTTAAGTTGCAAGGGGCAAAAAAAATAAATTTCAAGAAAAATTAAAGTGTGTATATTTGCAGGTGGTATTAGGTGAATAAAATAAGCTCTTGAAAATAAAGCTCAGGGATGAGGGGTAAAGGGCGGAAAAGGGCCCACAATGAGAGAAAGGACGAAGAAAAAGGCAAAATGTGGAAAAAAGAGAGTTAAGCAAAAGTGAGAGTGTGCAGGAAATCTGACAGTGTGAACCCGACAACACAAATAGAACATGAAAACACATGAAGGCAAAGGGGTTGCAAGTGTCATTGGATATTAGTGATTGTAAATTCGGTTTTCTTGGTATATATTTGTATACTTTGGGGTGGAGAACTCTGCGCCCGTAGCTCAATTGGATAGAGCGTTGGATTCCGGTTCCAAAGGTTGGGGGTTCGATTCCCTCCGGGCGTACAAGTGATTGATTTAACAATAAATAGACAGGTGATATGAAAGACGAAGGAATGAAAGAGACAAAGGTATCGGCAGAAGACAGCACTGTCGAGCTTATGGAACCTGCAAGTGGTGCATTAGGATTTATCCAAAAATACCGCAACATAATAATCATAGTGTCCATAGCGATAGTAGTAATAGGTGCACTATCCTACTTTTTCAAGGTACAGAGCGATGCAAAGAGCAATAAGGCATCGCTGGCGCTGTCAAGAGTATTGCCATTCTACGCCACACAGGACTATGACCGCGCACTTAACGGGGATCCGTCCGTCCGCGTAAGGGGCGAGAAAATAATGGGCCTCAAGGCGATAGTGGAAGAATACGGCTCGACCGAATCCGGTATGCTCGCGGCATTATACGCCGGCAACATCATGCTGGACAAAGGCCAGGTGAACGAAGCCAAGAAGTATTTTGAAACCGCCGGCGACTCGGAATCAGAGCTTGTAGTGACGGGAGCCAATGCCGGCATAGCCGCCTGCTACGAGAAGGAAAACAACTTCGCGGAGGCAGCCAAACTATATGAAAAGACCTCGAAAACGGCAACAGAGGGAGGCATTAAAGAGAGATACCTTCTTTATGCCGGCCTTTGCTGGGAAAAAGCCAACAACAAAGAAGCCGCCATCAAGTTCTTCAGGGAAGTCATAGGCCTTGACGAATACTCGGAATTTGCCGGAGATGCCAAATCAGGACTTGTCCGACTTGGCACGATAATTGAGTAAAATCCCCATGAATAGCAGGCTTGTTTTAGAATTTGTAAATATAGATTCTAATTAATATAGATTTGTTTTTAAACAAGTATTATTTTTTTTGGAGGTATCATGCAACGATTGTTTCGTTTGAGTTTTTTGGTGCTCATCCTGGGCTTGCTCACCTTAGACGTGGGTAAAGCAGCCACGGTGTACGTGTCCGGCAGAGTTGCACCCGGGGACGTAAGAATATTCCAAAAAGACTCAGTTTACATTATCAATCACGACTACGTGATTGGTGGTACCCTGATCATTGAGCCGGGTACTAAAGTGTACTTCCATCCGAACGGACGAATGATCGACTCGGTTGGAGGCAGAATCATCGCCGATGGTTTCGCACAGGCCGGCTACACAGCCAACCCGGGCGGAATTAATCCTATAGCCCCAGGCTCGGGATTCTACGGCTATTCAGACCCGAAGTACTTCCTTTATTCAAGTGGAAGTAATGCTACTATTAACGTTGGAACCAGCAGGGACGTGACGGTTAATGCCAAGAAGCATAACTACATGTTCAACGTGGTTCTCGACACAGCAGCAAAAACATTTATTGACATCGTTGACCCGTCAAACCCGAAATACCCCGGCCAGCTTCATGACTACGTGAAGGGCAGAGTGAACGGCGACGGCTCGACAAACTACGATTACGTTACAATATCCTTCGAAGAAGCATTGATGTACAATGCTGCACGTTTGAAATTCGCAGATAAGAATGTTAATATCAAAGTAAGGCCATGGGAAAGACTTAATGGCAACAGCGTTAACATTACATCCGCACAGATTCAGTTTATCGGCTCACCTGTCTCCGACTTCTCGAGGGAATGGGGCCACATCGTCGTTCTTCCGGGCGCCAAAGCAGCATTCTTCAGGAATGTGGCATTCAACGGCTTCAGGAAAGACACGACAGTTGACAGGCTTCCAATCTACGACGTGAATGCACCCGGAGCAAACTGGGCAGAAATGAACGAGAAATTGAGAATGCGTACAAATGGTGCCGGCGGTGCTATCACATCGTTCTCATCAAGAACCTGGCTTTTGAATTGCGAATTCAACAACAACATGGCCCGCCTGCGCGGCGGCGCTTTGCAGTTGTTGCAGGCCCCGACGGGATACCCGAAAGCAAATCTCAACCTTGGTTACTATCCTATTGATAAGAACCCGGCAATCACAAATAAAGATTTGACACCTTCGAACATACTTAAGGCTCACCCCGTGCTCAGAATCGATAACATCGATGAAGAAGCCGCAGAGCCGATGAATGATTACGACCGCCAGGCATACGACGACGCCCGCGTTGCCGTTTACCTTGGCCGCATGCGTAACCTTAAATTCGACAGGAACTACGTTCAGCTTACAAACGTTGAGAAGAAGAACATCAACGGCGTTTGGATGGAAACGGATGACCTTGAGAATGCAGCAGCTTTCCCCTATGCATATGGCAACCACGCATTCGGCGGTGCTATCTATGTTGCAGGCGAAGCAGGCGACAAAGACAGAATGATTGAAATCGGCCTTGGTGTGAACAACAGCATCAAGATCGACGGCGTTGAAACAAAATTTGCCGAACTTGACAAATTTGAAGCAACGAAGAACTTTGCAGCCAACTATCAGCAGGCCGGCAGCACGGAAGGTGCACGCGGCGGTGCTATTTATGTCGGCGCATATACATCACTTATTGCAGCCGGCGATTTCAGCTCGAACGAAACATACGTTAAGTTCATGCAGGATGACAATTCCGGCACAGCAAGCGGTTCATATTCACTCGGCGGAGCTATCTTCCTTGAGAACACATGGGGCCGTTTGTCAATAAGAGGCGGACAGGACAGACTTTCAGTCAACAATTCAACAAAATTTGAAGACAACCGCGCAGGCGCGGGCGGTGCTATCTACACGGACGGCAACGTATTCGAAGAAATGTCACCGGTGCTCGGCGGCACGGACCTCCCACTTATCGCGAGAGACTTCGGATTCGACGTTAAATTCGTGAACAACAAAGCACTTGCTTACGGCGGTGCCATCTATACAAAGAGAAACATGTCTATCAACGGAACCGGCGGCGTTCAGGCCAACACCCTGATCGGCTATGCCGGCAAGTATGCCATTCTCTTTGATAACAACACAGCAGGCTATGCAGGCGGCGCTCTTCAGATAGAGATCCCGAATGCCAACAACACACTTCCTGCAACACAGACAACCAGCCAGATCGTTCGTACAAGATTCACGAACAACAGCGTTGGCGCCAACGTGACAGGCTCGTTCAGGCCTTCGGTCCGCGGTGGTGGTGCCGTTTACGTTGCAGGCGGCGATATCAACATTATTAAGGCAGTAGAATTCACGGCTAACGAAGTTAAGAACGGTAACGGTGCAGCTATGGCTATCATCAACCCCCAGACAGCTTCGAACCGTTATTTTGCAACTGACCTTGACCAGATTGATTTCGACAACGCAACCGGTCTTGCTACAGGCATGACGACAGTTGACAGTGTGTTTACATACACAACAAAGATTCCTGCCGACGGCGGAATGCTTACACGTTTCCTTGACAACAAGATCACGGTTGATGCCGACATTCTCGAATCACAGAGCGGCTCGGGCGCAACACAGGTTGGCGAGGGCACTCCCGGCTCGACATCAAAGCTTCTTGGCACGACATGGCTCAACGAAACCACAGGTTTCGCAGTTGGCTATAACGGCACAATCATCAAGCTTACAAATGGCGGCACAACATGGCAGTACCTGAACTCAGGCACATCCTACAGACTTGAAGACGTTGAATATACAAACGACAACACTATCTATGCCGCAGGCGACAGGGGCATCGTCCTCAAATCGACAAACGCCGGCGCAACATGGAACATGCTTAACACAGGCACAGATAAAGCCATCCATGACATCACATTCGTTGGCACAGAAATCGGCTACGCAGTATGCGACGGCGGTTATATTGCAAAAACAACGGATGCAGGTGCAACATGGTCGATCCAGCAGCCCGGCACGAATAACCT
>CAZIHB010000241.1:0-4308 GCA_964538535.1 uncultured Hyphomicrobiales bacterium
TTGCAAGAATAAGATACACAAGAGAGGGAATCGGGTGAAAACCCCGAACGGTTGCGCCGCTGTAACGGAGGACGAACTTTTCACGTGCGAACGGCCACTGCGCTTAGGCGTGGGAAGGCGAAAAGTGAGGATGATGCCGGAGTCAGAAGACCTGCTTGCAATGCTCGTTGGTTATACGGTTAGTATAGACATTCGCGACAACGAATGCAATGAGGGAAAAATAGAACATTCTCGCGATAATATCTACATCGCAAAATTGAGAATCAATTCATATTTCCCTTGAATAAAGCAAATTAAGACTCGTGCCCCGGGCATGGGAATATATATATATTTGTGTTATTTAGCGAGGAGAATATGAGATTGTTCCATCGATTATCTACAATTTTTATATGCGTAATAGCGGCAACTCCGCTTTTTTCTTCAGAGATCATCAGACATGATATAACCGTAGGCGCCGAGCCCTCGGTCATATATACCGATGCCAAGGCCGGCAGGGCCCACGTTATCTGCACGGGCTATGACAAGAATTTCAACGGTATATTCGAACCGGACAGCGGCGACGTGAAGCCTTCATGGTGGGTGATTGAAAACTCCGGAAGCGGATACACGGCAAAGATGGTGAAAGAATTTGATTTCGCCTCGCTTAAATATCCCCTCAAGCCCGCATTTTCATCCACCGACAGGAAAATCTGGATCAACCAGAACGGCAGGGTTGTGCCATATGATATAGATACTTACTCACCTATTCAGCCGATGGTCATTGAAACTGATGCCGCGGCCCTGGCGAGAAACGGGAACTATCTTTTTATCTGCACGAACGAGACATTCGGCGAGCCCGGCAGCCTGAAAGTGCTTGATGCCGATAAAAAAGTGCTGAACACGATACCGGCAAAACTCAACGTGCAGGACGTGGCCACCTATCCGACATCCGGAGGCAAGATCGGACTGGCCGTTATGAGCGTGGGTAAATACGGCTCTGATTCATCAATACTTCAAATTGGAGAGTACGATTTCAAAACGGTTCCTGACATGAAGGAAATCGTTGTCGGCAGGACTGCCAACCACGTGACGACACTTGGCAATCTTGTTGCCGTCACGGTGAACGGTTCGCATAAAGTGATTATTATCAACTCGGCAACCAAGGAAATCGAGCATTCAATCGACACGAAAACAACCGGCTGGGACGGCCCGAGAGAAACGATTTTCATTCCCGGAGGCAAATTATATGTTTCGACATATGCCGGGGACGTGAGGAAATATAATCTGGCCGACGGGTCAATGACAGATTCCATCGGCGTGCACGGCAAGCCCGACGGAATGGCATATATATCAAAAGGCACGAACGCGGGGATCTTGTTCGTGGCAAACAGCCTTGATCAATCCTACGGCCCGGATTCTACCGTTACTATCCTTGAAGAAAGCACAGTAGGAGTGGAGGAAACAATTTCAGCCGGGTTAGAGGCATCAATAGCACCCAACCCTGCTGCAGATCATTTCAGCCTGAACGGGAATATTGAGGCCGGGGCCGGCGTGGAGATCTATAATCTTGACGGCAGGCTTGCCATGAGCACAATTTATGACGGGAACGCCATCAATGCTGCTTCGCTCGAGTCGGGCTGCTATTACGCGAAAATCAAGTCGGGCAGAAACGAGGCAATGTTGCCTCTCAGAATTATCAAATAGCAACAGATGAATTTTTTCTATCATACCGTTATCCCTCGGATTCTGCGGTCACTCAAGCCGTTGGCCCGGGGGATTTTTTTTCTGTCGGCCATGCTGCCGGCCGCCGGCAAAGCTCCGGCGAATGAGCCCGACAGCAGCGTGGTGAAGATGTTCCCGCAGGTTGAAGTGACGGCTGAACGCCTGAGCAGCCCGGCGCTGGAGTTTTCACCTGTTGCCGTGATGTCCGGGAGTACGATCGAAATGCTTGGCGCCGGCCAGGTGGCAGACGCGATAGCTTTCGTGCCCGGTGTCTATATACGCAATTACGGCGGGCCTGGCGGCATGAAGACGCTCTCGGTGCGTGGGGCAACATCGTCGCAAACGGTAGTGATGATAGACGGCATGAGGATCAACTCTTCTCAAAGCGGCATGTTCGACCTCTCAATGCTGCCGGCAGGCATAGTTGACAGGATGGAGGTCTCGCGCGGCGGTAATTCTTCGCTTTACGGGGGGGGAGCCATCGGCGGGGCAGTTAACCTGCTGACGGCGCCATGCGACACTGCACGGCTCGGCATCTCTCTCAAGTACGGGAGTTTCGGCGATGCAGACATATCGGGCGATCTCGCTCTGCCGATCGGGAATGCAAACCTGGGCCTCGGGCTGTTTTACCAGAGCAGCAAGGGAGATTACCCGTTCGATTATAACAGGTTCGGCCGCACTACCGAAGAATACAGGCAAAACGCGGATTTTTCAAATATCGTGATCTCGCCGAAGGCAAGCACGGAGCTCGGCGGATGGCTGCTGAAGGCAGTTTCATTCCTGAGGGCAGGCGAGAAGGGAAGCCCCGGCGCAGTGCTGCAGGGAAGGATGGAGCAGGACAAGGCACGGGTGAATGAACGGGAAGCCTTGGTGATACTGAGCGGCAAAAAAAATGTATTTTCCCGGTGCCTGCTGAACTCCGGTATTCTTGGCAAGGTGAATGGATTTTCCTTCAGGGACCCTGACGGAATCGGCCAGGGTGGCAAGGGCATTGACAATTTTTACACAAACCGGGAAATCAGGATAAATTCGTCGATGTCATATTCCGGCAGTGAATATACATTCGAGGGGAACGCCGAGGCAGGCTACGCCGACCTGCGTGGCGATATGCTTCAGCCCGAGGCAGGGCACCATGTTTCGAGAACAAATATTGCTCTTGCCACACGGGCTGAGCGGTGCATAGACCTTGGCAGCGCCGGGACGCTCAGAGCCGAGGCAGGCCTGAGGATTGACGGTGTGAGCAAGGTGGGCGGCGCCCTGTCTCCATTAGCGGGGTTATACTTCATGCCGCGGACAGGCAATTCAAGAATCAAAGCTCAATACACCCGCAATTTCAGGCCGCCGGGATTCAACGAGATGTATTACCTCAATTTCGGTTCAGCGGATCTGAAACCCGAATATTCCGATTCTTACACCATCGGTACGGAAATTTTCCCCTTCCGGAGGCTGAAGCTGCAGGTTGACGGTTATTACTCCGACACGAGAAACAAAATTGTTGCCACTCCGAAAAATCAGATCTCATGGAGCGCACACAACCTCGGGAAATCCCGGGCTTACGGGGTCGAGTGCGCGGCATCGGCCAGCCTGTTCGATAATTCCCTGTTTCTTAGCCTGAACTACACGAGGCAGAAAACGGAAGACCGCACGAAAGGCTCGCCAAATTATGGCAAAGCGGCGGAATACGTGCCCGAGGAAATTCTCAGCGCCATGGTGTCGTGGAGGTTCGGGAATTTGACAACGGGAGCGAACTGTTATTACTCGAGCTACAGGTATTCGCTGCCCTCAGGGTCATACGACTCGATGCTGCCCGGCTATGCTACGGCGGGCATATGGAGTGATATGGTCTTCCCGATTATGAAAAACATTAAGTTCAGGGCAGAAATAAATAACATTTTCGATAAGAAGTACGAAATAGTGAAGAATTACCCGATGCCGGGCAGAAGCTACCGCATCGGCACTAAGTTTGAATTATAGGGTTGCATATGAAGGCGAAATTATATCTTGTGATACTCGTGATGATAATATCTTCCGGGGCCACGAAAGCTTCTGACCGTGGAACGATCGACACTGTTTACAGCTTTAAGCCAGGTGCCGGGCAGAGCATCGGGCAGGGGCCGGAGTTCTACCCGAAGAATATATTCGGCAGGCAGGCCGCGAATGCCGAAAAACAAGTGCCGGCCTCGGCTGACGAGGACGTGCTGTCTCTCGGCTTTGGCGGGGAAATTATAGTCGGGTTCAGGGGCAAGGAGTTAGTGGACGGCCCGGGTGATGATTTCATCATCTTCGAGAATCCATTCTACAGCCCGGTGAAGAAGAAGGTATTTGCCGAGCCCGGCGTGGTATCTGTGAGCGAAGACGGCATTAATTTTATTGAGTTCCCGTTTGATTCACTCACACTGAAAGGGTGTGCAGGATTGACCCCGGTGAACGGCAAGGCTGAAATGTTCGACACTGCTTCGGGTGGGGACAGATTCGACCTTGCAGCCATAGGGGTGAAATCCTGTAAATATATAAAAATTAAGGATATATCGAAAATGGTGCTCGATAATCCCTCTCACCCCTACTATGACCCCACGATCTCCGGATTCGACCTCGACGCTGTCGGCG
>CAZIHB010000242.1:0-4291 GCA_964538535.1 uncultured Hyphomicrobiales bacterium
CCAAGCCGAAGGACAGGATCGGCATAATCGGTCCGAACGGCTCAGGCAAATCAACACTGCTCAGGACGCTTGCAGGGCAGATACAGCCCGATGCCGGATTCGTGCAGATCGGTGCTACGGCCAAGATAGGATTTTTCACACAGGAAATCACTAATCTGAAAAGCACGAGCACAGTGATCGGTTCGCTGCGCGAGGTTGCAGAATATATCGATGTCGGGCTCGGCAGGGACAGGTACCTGACTTGCAGGGACCTGCTCGACCGTTTTCTATTTCCAAGGTATCAGCACGGCGCGTTTATCGAAACACTCAGCGGCGGCGAGAGGCGCAGGCTCGCGCTTGTCAAGGTGCTGATGGATAATCCCAACGTGCTCCTGCTCGACGAGCCGACCAACGATTTTGATATTAACACGCTCGGGGCATTTGAGGAATATCTTGACAATTTCTACGGCACATTGCTGATCGTTTCGCACGACAGGGCGTTTCTGGACCGAACCGTCAACATGATCTGGCATTTCGACGGGCATGGAGGGATCAGGGAATACCCCGGTAACTATACTGCATATCTCGAGAAGAAAGAGGAAGAACAGCGCAGGCTGGCCGCTATGCCCAAGGAAGAATCCAATTCCGTGCGTCAGCAGAAGAATAAGCCTGACAGCCGAAAGAAGCTGTCATACATGGAGCAGAGGGAGTTCGACGAGCTGGAGAAATCAATCCCCATGCTCGAACAGAAAAAAGCACAACTGGAGGAAACTGCTTATTCAGGTTCGGTCACAGACTACAAAGAACTGGAAAAAATCAGCAATGAAATTACCGAGCTGACAGGGCAGATCGACGAGGCAACGCTAAGGTGGATAGAGCTCAGCGAGAAAGTTTCATAAAGACGGCCCCCGGATTCAACAGCAACTTTATTTACGGGCCGGACCAATAGAATGGCCGGATTTGTATTGCATGTATCTGCTTCAACCAAGAGGGCTGCATCCGGGATAATCAGGCAACTGAAATAGCCCTTTTTTTTATAAATTGCATTTTTTTTATTATTAAAGCTGATTATAATGCTGAGCAAGCTTAAGTCTTTAGCCTCCGATACATTAATATATGGCACTTTTCAGGTATTAGGCAAATTTTTTGCCTTTTTTCTGACTCCGATTTATACAAACGCGATACCGAACAAAGCCGAGCTGGGAGATGTTTATTATATCTACTCGCTTCTGGCTTTTATCAATATATTTTTCTCTTTCGGCATGGAATCATCTTTCTTCAGGTTTTACAAGCACGACGATCTCGCGCAATGCAGGAAAGTATTCACTCATGCCTTCGTGTCCATCGCCGCTGTCAGTTTCGTGATGTCGGTGCTGCTATTCGCGACTGCCGGGATGACGGCCCCGCTGATTTCCGATTCCCCGAAGGCGGCCGAATGGATCAAAATTGCCGCTGTCATTCCCTTTTTCGATGCATTAATACTGATTCCTTATGCTTTGTTGAGGATGACGAGGCGAGCCAAGCGATTCGCTTATTCAAGGTTTTTTCTGATCGTGTTCAACGTGATACTCAACTTCATCTTTGTTGTGTGGATGAAAGACGGGGCCAGAGGCGTGTTAATTGCCAATTTCGTGTCGTCACTGGCAGGTGTGGTGATATTCAGTCCCGAAATTTTTGCCTATCTCGTTCCCGGCTTCGATTACGGACTGATCCGCGACATGATCAGATTCGGTCTCCCGACTTTGCCCGCCAGCCTTTCCTCGATGATTTTGCAGCTCGCTGACAGGCCGATACTTAGATACATGGCAGACTCATCAGTAGTAGCCATTTATCAGACAAATTACAGGCTGGGCATTCCCATGCTTGTCTTCACTGCAGTGTTCGAATATGCCTGGAAACCGTTCTACCTGTCGCACCATAAAGAAGCGGACTCCGGCAGGCTGTTTGCAAGGGTTCTGACCTATTTCACCATGATAAGCGCATTGATATTCCTTGTCGGCAGCTTCTATATCAGCTTCATCGTCAGAATGCCGTTCCTCAACGGCAAATTTATCAACCCGCAATACTGGCCTGCGCTGGGGATCGTGCCAATTATCCTGGCAAGCTATTTCTTCAATGGAGTGTTTACAAACTTCACGGCAGGATTTCTTATAACGAAAAAAACAAAGTATCTGCCGATTGCCGTTGGCTTTGCCGCGTTGATCAACGTTCTGATGAACATCCTGCTGATACCTTCGCTCAGCTACTGGGGGTCGGCCTGGGCCAACCTGGGTGCCTACCTTGCGAGCGCAGTGCTTATATATATCATCTCGCGCAAAATTTATCCGATCAAATACGAATGGAACAGGATAGCGATCATAATAGTGTCGGTGTTGGCCGTGTTCATCCCCGCTCAGTACCTGACAGCAGATCTGCCGCTGCCGCTTGCTTTTATAATCCGCACTCTGGCACTTTTCTTCTACGCGTTCATGCTGAAGATGCTCGGGTTCTTCACGCCTGAGGAAATCAGAGGGATAAAGAAGCTCTTCCACAGGCAGTAAGAATTGGCTGCCTGCTTAACCGGTTTCCGGAATCAGGGCTTTTTCCCGAGCAGGCTTCGCACCCTGGCAAGGCCGTCAGCCACCACTTTCTCGGGTATATCAATATCGAATCCCGTCTGAGGCACACCTTTCTTCTTTGCCATGAGCTCAAGAACGTCAATAAAGGCCTGTTCCGCTTCTTCCAGCCGGCTCAGGTGATAAAGCGAATATGCTTTCAGGTTTCGTGCATAAATCTGATTGGGGGCGTTTTTGAGCGATTCCTCGGACCATTTCAAAGCTTCGTCGAATCTTTTCGAGTTTCCGGCCAGCTGGGCGAGGGTTGCCGAGGCGCTCGCGTAGATTGTCGGGGAGAGGTCGCCGCATTGAATGGCGAATTTTATTGCATTTTCAGCGTGGTCCGTCAATTTCATCTGCCCGAGAGTCTGCCCGAGTTGATACCACGCGTAGCCATTCGTCGGGTCCTCGTTGACGTGCTGAATCAGCATTGAATAATTGCGCTTTATCTTTTGCTCCATCACTTCCCGCGATTGATTATACCCCAGGTGCTCGATAATGATGTCGCACGAAGTGAAGCCGAGGCCCCTGTCGAGAATTGAGGGTGAAATCTGCTCGTGCACCCTGCCGCGAAATGATATGGCGGGATAGCCGAGGTTACGGAAAAGCCTCGGATAGCCGCCCCGGTGGAGTTCCGTGTCGCCATCCAGCCTGGCATGGTCGCTCTCGATGGTGCAGATCAGCCCGCCGATCCCTGGCGGTATCATTTTCAGCATATTTCGGATGCCCGCTGCATCCGGATACGTGATTCTCTCGTCGGCATCGAGATAGAGCACCCATTCGCCCGTGCAATGCTTCAGCGACTCGTTTCGGGCGGCTGCAAAATCGTTGCACCACTCGAAATAATATATTTTTGCTCCAAATTCGCGTGCTATCTCAATCGTGTGATCCACGGAACCTGTATCTACAATCACGATCTCATCAGCCAGGCCCTGCACGCTTTCAAGGCAGCCTCTCAGGTACTGCTCCTCGTTTTTCACGATCATGGAAAGAGTCAGCAGGGGAGCGTCCTTCTGCTTGCCGGAGTATGAGTGTGCGTCCGAGGGCCTTCTTGAAGCGATTGCATTCTCTACTTTTTCAATGAATTTTGGTATTTCCTTGCTCTCAGGCTCTGCTTGGAGAGCTTTAGCCAGCAATGTCCGGGCGTTGGCGAGTTCGCCGAGCTTGAATGCAATGTTTGCAAGCCCCACGAGGCAGCCGGTGTCGTGAGGATTCGACAATATCCCTTCTTCAAATTCCTTTACGGCTTCCTCGAGCAGGTTGAGCCCGAGCAGGCATTTCCCGAGCTTGAAGCAGACATGCTCTCTGGGCATCGAGTAATCGCCTATCAGCCTTGAATTGATCGATTTATTCTCGAGCGACTGGTTCATGGCCTTAAAGTGCTCGTAAGCCTCGGCATAATTTTTTTCCTCGAGTAATATTTCGCCGAGTATGTAATTGGCAAATGACTGAACCGGCACAATTCCGAGCGATAGTTCCGCCAGCCGGCGGGCTTCCTTCACGTTCTTTTGCTTGAATTTCGAAATTGAATAATAATTGAGCACCTGCGCCCGTTGCGGATTACCGGCATCAAGAAGATCGAGCGCCGCATCGAAATCATTCTCACTTTTCGGCAGGTGGTTGAAGGCAAGGTGCGTCCTCCCGCGTTGGTAGAGCAGATAAGGGTCTTTATTGTTATCGGCGATTGCTGCCGAGAGCATTCTGAGGTTGCGCTCCTG
>CAZIHB010000243.1:0-4281 GCA_964538535.1 uncultured Hyphomicrobiales bacterium
AAGACGATCTTTATCTGCAAGAGTTATAATATTTGCAGGAATATAATTAAAACAAGAGCTATCATGATCGACGGAAGTAATAAAAAATCCCCCGGGGAGTGATTCAACCCCGGGGGAAACAATAATCCGGCTGTCCTCGCGGAAAAATGCAGGTCAACTCTTCGGAGTGATGACATAAACCTGCACCGTCCTGGATAGTTGGCGGCCGGCAGGCAGGTCGTTGTCGAAAATTTTCACACTCTCGCCGACACCATAGACCTCGTACTTCACGCTTTTAAGCTTTGACTCCAGAAAAGCTTTAACGTTCTGTGCCCTTTCCATGGAAAGCTTCTTGTTGTAGCTGTCATAGCCGATTCTGTCGGTATAGCCGTATATCTGCACCGTGGAATTGAACTTGATTGCCGGCAGCACGAATTTCTCAAGTATTTGCTTGTCAGATTCGGATACTTTCGGGCTGTCGAAGTCAAACACGACAAGGCTGAATTTTGAGATTGTCCTGTCGGGCCTGTCTTCGGTTTTCTTTCTCGTAGTGGAGATATAATCCACAGGTACGGAGCCTGAGGCTGTTGCTTTTTCGCCTGATTTTGTTACCGCCGTGAAGGTGTAATCAAGCGGAATCTCTTTTTCGGATAACTGGTTGGGAGAAATCGCGATCTGGACAGGTTTTATTTCACCTTTGCCCTCCACTTTTTTTATCTGCCTTCCGGCCTGGAGCACTTCCACGAACCACGAGGCAAGAGAGTCACTTGATTCGGCATAAGGAACGAGCTCGATAAGGTCGGGCTCGGCAAGCCTTTGCTTGTCTTTCTGAATCATGATCGGCTCGAGAATATCGGGTGTTGAGGAGGCAATTTCCACCCTGCGGTTCTCCTGAATGCCGTCAGGATCGCCCGGTGCCGAGGCTTTTTCGGGCAGGCCGGTGCTTCCGGTCTCAATCCGCTTATCTTCAATCCCGTAATTATTAACGAGGTAATCCTTCGCAAAAGCAGCCCTTTCTTTTGCCAGTCCCGTCTTAGGGGATTCTTTTTTTGCATCGACAGTGCCGGTCAGGGTCAGAGAAGCGTTCTTATTTGCCTGCATCCTCGAGCCCACGATATCGAGAGTTGATTTATTGATCTCGAGCGCATCGGGCTCAAGGTTGTTAATGGCAAAGCTTCCTTTGGCATTCTGTGCCCGAAGTTTCGTGGAGCTTTCCGAGGGCACGGCTTTCTGCTCGTCGAAAAACACGTAGGGCAGGAGCGGGAACAGCTCGGTGTACTGAGTCTCTTCCACCGTGATTTTGCTCAATTTCTTTGCTTTCCGCTGCTTGTCGTAGCCCCTGACATCTTCGAATCCGACCTTGAGCGGCGTGCTTTCTTTCACGACAGTCTTTGTCTTTTTCTCCAATCCGAATGTGAGGTTCACGCCGATTCTAAGCTGGGGGACTGACCAGGAATCAAATCCCTCGAAGGATGACACTTTTGTCAGCGGCAGCCTGAATGATGCCTCGGGAGTGAGGAATACAGCATCGCCGACATTAAAAGTATATCCTGCTCCGAGAGCAATTGCAAGCCTGATGGCCTTGCTTTTGATTTCCACGCCGCTCTCGCTGATTGCCGAAGCAGACGCGGGTGAGGCTGATGTGTTTGAATAGTCGTATTTGAGAGATAAAGGCAGGCCGAACTCGAGTCCGGCAAGAAAATAAAGCGGTTTCACGGGCAGGTAGTTATGAAACTGCATCACCGGGCTCAGCTCAAGATAGTGGAGCGATGCTTTCAGCTCGTGGTTCCTGTAAGCATCGACAATCTCATCGGACTTCAGCGTGCCGCCAAGGCCGTTATAGCCGAGCCTGCCCGAGAACACGAGATGTTCGTTGATAGGGAAGTTGCCGATGAAGCCAAGGTTGAAACCTGCAGATGTTGAATTGTTATCAAACAGCACGTTAGCGGCAGAATTCTGCTCGGGCACGGGAAGCGTGAATGAAGGGGAGTGCATGTTCAGGTTGATGCCGCCGTAAAGGCCGAGGTTAGTATGAAGTGCAGGAACAGCATCCTCAGAAAATAAACAGCTTAGGGAAGTAGCGAAAATAAAAACCGCCATAAGAATTTTTTTCATTATGGAATCCGTCCATTATTAAACCAACAAAATTATTGGCACCGACATCAAATAGTAAGTGCCAAAAACAAATTGACGTAAAATTCGAAAGAATATTTGTCAGATAAAATCATTAAGTTATCTTGTTTATTTGTTAGTTAAATAAATTGAGAAAAAAAAAAGAGTTTCACATATAATTTTTAAGTTTTAAGTTCGTTAACGTAATTCTGTATAATTTGAGCTGGGTTTTAGTTCTTATTGGGAAGGGGATAAAATGAGAAAAATGGTTCGTAACCTGAAAGCAAGTATTATTTTGTTTATCGTTCTGGCATTTAGCGGGGTTGGAGCTTATGCCCTGCCGCTCGTGGATTTCGGATTTCAGGGCGGGCTTTCCACGCCGAACGACAAGATAGGTGAGATTTACAACAAGAATACTATAGCCGGCGACAGCGGCGGGGTGAGACAGCTTTATTCCAAGGGCGTTGATGCCGGATACTACATTGGTGCTAAAGTTCGTTTTCACCTTTCCGACAACGTGAATTTTACCGGAAGTTTCGGGCTTAACAAATTTCCGCAGTCCACCATTGAAGTGCGGGATCCGAAAGACCCGGGCAAAGTGCTGACCGAGCTGAAAGCCACAACGAACGTTGTGCCCATAAGCGCCGGAATAAGCATGTACCTTTTCAAATCATTCATTGGCGTCTATGGCTGCGGAGACCTGTCATACAACTACGTGACATCGAGCGTGGATTACAAATATAATGGCGTGCAGGTGCCGATTTCAACCACTCCCTCCAACAGCCGGCTCGGCTTTGGCCTGGGCGCCGGTGTGGATGTGAATCTCGGCCTGCTTCTGCTCAATCTCGAAGGTAAGTATAACTACATGAACCTTATCGGGAAAGAATCATCTGAGAGCGACAAGAACTATTTCAATTTGTGCCTCGGTGTTTATTTTTAATACCTGGGAGCGGGGAAATTATTTTTTATCGGGTTTTGCACCCTGCCATTGCAGCGAGGGAGCCTGTAAAAAAACTCGGCAGCGGCACTCAGCAGTAGTCATTCCCGCGAAGGCGGAGATCCATAAGTTCTTGCATATCAATTGATTCCCGCCTGCGCGGGAATGACTTGTCGCAAACAACATTTCATCGTGAATTTGTAGGGCCACGGCGTGCCGTGGCCGCACTCGTGCACTTAAAAGCTTCCCTCAGCCCCGGCCGCGCGGTGGCACCCGAATGCATGGCAGGTAGCAGAAAATTAACGCTCTTGCCGTAATTGCAAGAACTCACGGACACGGCACGCCGTGTCCCTACAGTTATCTCAATAAACAAGGGCGTGAAATATGACTCGGAGCCGGCTTTTTCCCGTCGTCATCTCCGCGAAGGCTGAGATCCATAAGTACTTGTAAATCAATAGATTCCCGCCTGCGCGGGAATGACGGGTCAGGACATATTGCCATAATTGGTACTTTCCATACAGGCTGCTGCGCGGGAATGACAGGTCAGGACATATTGCCATAATTGGTACTTTCCATACAGGCTGCTGCGCGGGAATGACAGGCCATTATCGAGCACGGCGCGTTCGCCGCTATGTGGCTGCGTCCGGCAATATTTTTGAATGGTAGAAGTTAAAAAATTGCTTTTTAAATGCAGCTCTGTCATTTTTTCAATTTTCAGATTTGTAAAAGTACCCGTCAGCAAATGCTTTAATGGTGGTGGCCACGTTTGAGAGGTTCCTGCACCTTGCAAGCCACACGAGGAAATATCCCCACGGCCTGAGCAGCCTGACGGGCAGGGTGCCATGGAGCACATCGATCGCGATCAGATTGCGGATGATATAGAAGTGCTTCCATGTGAAGATGTGTTCGCTCTGCAGCACAGGAATTTTCCTGTGCATTGCGGCATCCCTTACAACAACTATAATAGCTCCTGCTTTTTCGGCACGGATGAAATACTCTGAATCGTCGGCGTAAATGAAGAATTTCTTCTCAGGGAAACCGATCTTCTCGATGATTGACCTGTGAATGAGCGGCCCCTCGAAAGTGATTCCCGTGGCGGAAATAACCTCGTGCACGAGGTCTTCCCTGCCGAGAATTCTTCTCCAAAGGCTTTTGAAGGGGTTGTTCATGTTGAATTGAATTGTATCGTTCAGTTAAGGTTTGCCGTCCGAGGATTTTCGAGGCGGGGCACTAATTATTTTCACGTCTGAGCC
>CAZIHB010000244.1:0-4267 GCA_964538535.1 uncultured Hyphomicrobiales bacterium
CGGACGCTGGCGCAGGCAAGAAATGAAGGAATTAAATTTTTGTTTAGGATGGACAAATGATTCAGCCAAAGCTCGTACCTTATGAAAACAGCGCAGTCAGGGCGGACGAGCTCGATGAAATTTCCTGCAGCGGCCCGTGTGTCCAGTGGCATATAGCAGACAGCATCAGCAGATTTGTAATTTTTCTGGTTATTATATCCCGATGGTGAGTAAAAAGAGCAGATAATCACGGTTTCGGGCGCCATGGACCTGATTTCCTCGATTATTGGCTTAGCCTGCTCAAACTCGCCCATCGAGGCAGCATGGAACCACACACGCTTTCCTGCCGAGGCGGAAATTGCGCGGACTGACTGCAACGAGGCTGCAAATGCTTCTTCCCGCTCGCGAAGCTTGGGCATTCTTTTCATCAGGATGGGCTTCG
Source organism: uncultured Hyphomicrobiales bacterium (assembly GCA_964538535.1). Classification (GTDB taxonomy): domain Bacteria; phylum Bacteroidota; class Ignavibacteria; order Kapaibacteriales; family UBA2268; genus CAZIHB01. The sequence continues at coordinate 422 of CAZIHB010000244.1, forward strand.
AGGCTTGAATTATCGGAATAAACAGCCGGTTATAAAGAAAATCTATCATGATCCTGCTCCTGTTATTCAGGAAATTTATCGCAAAATTATAAAAATAATCACTCGGAGGCTAATATTATTCAACATAATCGGAAAGAGGCCGGCTCAATTTTTTAATCGAAATGCCGATAAATGATTTTAGGGGAGAGGATTAAAAAACAAGTGGAAAACTCCGCGGTTCTAATGGTACAAGATTTGATAAAATGCCAATTAATATTTATGATATAAATATCGGGAGCGATATGAGATTTGATAAGAGGAATACTCAATTTACTAAGCCCTCGAGGTTTCTGAAACTGATTGTTCTTTTCATGGCAATGGCATCCCTGAGTGTTTGCGCCGAGGATTTGTCATCCGGCCTTGCCGGGTGGTGGGGATTCGAGGGCGATGCATCCGATGCCGGTGCTTATGGATACAAAAGCGTGGTGTTTGGCAGCCCGAAGGTAGTGCAGGGCAGGTTTGGCAAGGCATTCGAGTTTGATGGCCAGCACGATTACATTCAAATCTCAGGTGACAGCACGTCGAGATTTATCTCCCAAAATGGCTTCAGCTGGGCCATGTGGTTCAAAAGCAAGAGCATCCCGTCTTCCCAGTCTCAGGGGATCTGCCGCACGCTGTTTTCAGTGGCAGACGAGGCACTGAACGAGGATGCAATGATCGGCTTCGGCTCGTTCATGAAGATGAATAAGGACTTTGTTTTCAGCGTGGACGGCGTCGGCGGATTTGGTGCAGCGATGGATGATCCGCCGCGCTATAAGCTTGCCGAGCCGATGCAGCCCGACACATGGTATTTTGTCGTGGGTGTCCGCGATTATAAAAAGGACTCGATCCGCCTCTATATCAATGGCGTGCTTGCAGATAAGAAAAAATTCTACGAGGGGCCTATCGATAGAAACATGAAAGCCACGATCGGGGCTTTCATCGAAAAAGACAGCGCCCAGGCCTTTTTCGCAGGAGTGATCGACGAGCTGAAAATATATGACAGGCCGCTTAGTGCACGAGAAGTAAAGGCAATGTTCGATCTTGACCCCAACCAGTTGAAAATAGATAAAGATTCACTCGATTTCGGTACACTGGCTTGTGGTGCTGATTCGACAATAAGCGTTAAATTGATAAATAACGGCACCGGAGAAATAAATATCACTGCAGCCTCGCTCAAATCGGGGGCTGCGTTCGCAATAGCGAATCCGATCGAAGGGACGCTGAAAAGCAAGGAATCGAAAGATATTAGTATTCTATTCAGGCCTTCCGGCGAAGGAATATTCAAAGACACTCTGACAATCAAAAACGGCAACTATCTGCCGGCAATCAACGTGGTGCTTCGAGGCGGGAAGTTCGGGCTGAATTATACCGTCGAGGGGATAGACAGAGATACTATTGACTTCGGATGCCTGTGCAGGGATGTGGCAAAAGATACATCATTCACGATAAGCGTTGTCAACAAATCATCCATGCTGTTGACAGGCAGTCTCGAAGGGCCGTTTGTTTTCGCAGACAGCGCGCTATCCTCAACCGGCAAACCTTTTGATTCAGTCGAGACAAGGAATATCCCGATACGATTTGCCGCTGCCTCCTCGGATGGTGTTTATACCGGCAGGCTCGCCGTCACCGACCCGTGTGGCACAGTGAGGGAAATCCTTCTTAAAGCCACGGTTTCGAAGCCCGATTACGTTGCTGTGAAACCGGCTGACACGGTTTCCTGCCCCGGAGTGCCGGTCGAGAGGATTATCAGCGTGGACAACCGCTCATCAATGCCGCTAAAAATCAGCGTTAAATCTTCAGATGACCTGTTCGAGGTGCCGGGGGAGTTGAATATAGCGCCGGCCGCAAAGGCATCGCTTCCCGTTAAATTCGCGGGCGCCACGTCCGGCGGCCTTCACTCAGCCGATATTACACTCAGCGGCAGGTGCAGCGCCGATACTGTTATCCATGTTAATGTGGATGTAGGAGATATTCAAATATCCTCGAGCGCTAACGAGATTGACTTCGGCGAGATAGAGCTGTGCAATCCCGATACTATAATTACGAAGCAAATTACGATCACCAATAAAAATGTGAATACAAGGCCTGTGAAAGTGAGCCTCGTGGGCATCACGAGTGATTTTTCAACTTCAGCCGCCACGGGCGACACGCTCGCCGCAGGCATCGGAAAAGTATATACCGTGCAATTCAAGCCAAAAGCAGAAGGCGAGTTTGAATCCTCACTCGAGATTGTAACAGACACCTGCGATGCTGCAGTAAAAGTGCGGCTGAAAGGCAGGGCAACGAGATTTATAGCCAAATATGCAGAGCTGACCGATTTTGGTATGACAGTGAAGGGTGAACCAAAAGATACAGTGATCGTGTTTGTCAATGGCGGCACTGCGCAGTGCAGGATTGAAAGCACGGCGTTCGATTCCGAGGAATTCAAAATCATGGGCAGCGGCCCCGCGCTGCCGTGCACGCTCAACCCGGGCGACACCTTGAAGACGAGCGCGCGCTATGCCGGCGCCCCGGGCAAAAGCACGGCGAACCTCGTGATCACTGCCGTCACACAATGCGGCGAGAGCAGGACGCTGCTCCCATGCAAGGCCGAGGGAGTTTACCTTGCAAAGCTGACCATGGCTGTTTCCGGTGTTGAAGGAAAAGCCGGAGATATTGTTGATGTGCCTGTCGAAATGCTTGACCCGAGCGACGTGTCTCTCTCCAATATTAAATCTTACTCGGTTCAGCTCATCTTCAACCCAACGATAATGATGCCGGCCGAAAATCTGCCGGGCAGGGCCGAAGGCAGCCGTTACTCGGTCAATATCAACATACCGGCATTGCTGAAGGATAGCAACGCCACGCTCGCGGCAGTCCCATTCAGGCTGGCCCTTGGCGACACCGAGTCAGATTCTGTGCTGATAAGAATCACCGGGGTGGAGGGAGGCCTCGCGAAAATAGTTGAGAAAGCTGGTGTCGTCACGATTAAAAATATATGCAGGGAAGGCGGTAACAGGCTTTTCACGGCAAACGGCACACTTCAGCTTGCCCCGCCGAAGCCGAATCCGGCAGGCAGCGAAGTTGAAATAGGGTTCGAACTGATCGAAAGGGGGGTAACACGCCTTGTTATCACTGACCTCAACGGCAGCATTGTCAGGGAAGTCTTCAAAGAAGCATTCGCGCCGGGAACATACGTCAGGAAATTCGATATCTCGGAGCTGAACTCAGGCAGCTACTTCTTTATACTTGATACGCCGACTCAGCGTCTAATCAGCAAGATGCAGGTCAACAAATAACTTTGGCAATAAACTCGCGGATGACCATGAAAAAAATTAGAATATGTATATTGCTTTTTATATTAGTAACTACAGCAAAAGCGCAAACAGATTTTCAGGATACGTTGCGCCCGAGGTACGGAATTTTTGCCGGGGCAGGGTTTAATTTCCACGATGTGGATTTCCGTGCTTTGCCCGGAGTGCCGAGCTGCTGCCCAAAGTACGAGACGGGCTTCGGCCTCGGCCCGGCATTCGGATTGACCTATGAGCATCCTCTTTCGGCAGGATGGCTTATCGGCGCGGCGGCCGGATACTACGGCCTGAACGGTAAGCTTGAAAAAGATGAGGAAACCACGGTCATTGTTGACCTTAAGGAACAACCCGGGGTTTTTACTCACACGATAGACGCGCAAATCGGCCTGGCATCAATAAAGCCTTTTATTGAATACCGCGCGGCGGAAAACCTGTTTATTACTCTCGGCGCGGTGGCAGGCATCCCGGTTGTGAAAAAATATGACCAGAAGGAGGAAATTACCAAACCGGAGAAGACAGGCGTATTCAAGGACAC
>CAZIHB010000245.1:0-4266 GCA_964538535.1 uncultured Hyphomicrobiales bacterium
TTTTTGATTTTGGGAGAGTATTATGTCGGAAAATATAAGTTCAGGGATGGCAGCAGCCGGAACTGAAACCATAGATACGCAGAAAGACAAGTATCTGACATTTCGCATCGGAAACGAGGATTATGCCATCGAAATCAGATATGTTATCGAGATAATCGGCATGCTCGACATAACTGAAGTGCCCGACATGCCGCCCTACCTGAAGGGCGTGATCAATCTGCGCGGAAAAGTGATACCCGTCATCGACGTCAGGACGCGTTTCCTGATGCAGCCCAGGGAATATGACAGCAGGACGTGCATCATAATAATCAAGCTGACCGAGACACTTGTCGGGCTGATTGTCGATCAGGTGTCGGAAGTGCTGAACATACCCGCAGATCAGATTGACGAGCCTCCGCAAACCAAAAAAGGCACGAAGAGCAGGTTTATTCAGGGATTCGGCAAGGTCGAGAAGGAAGTGAAGATAATACTTAACATCGATAGATTGCTGAATGATGAAGATATGGAAGAGATTGCTTCGATTAATCAATAGAATTATTGTTGAATAATATATATTGTAGTGAGTGTCAAGATGAGGTATTTGGTAGTTGACGACGCCAGAACAATGCGAAGAATTGTTGTCAGCTCGCTTGCGTCGCTTGGTTTCGATGGTATTGTTGAAGCAGAGAACGGACTTGATGCTTTGGAGAAATTGAAAACGAACAAGGTTGATTTTATCATCACGGACTGGAATATGCCCGTGATGAACGGCTTGGATTTCATCAAGAACGTGAAGTCCGACCCACTCTATAGCAGCATCCCGATTTTGATGGTTACGACGAGGGGAAACAAGGAAGACATCGTGGCAGCATTGAGGGCGAAAGTGGATAATTACGTGATTAAGCCTTTTTCGGCGTCCACTCTGAAATCAAAAATTGAAGATGTGATGGCAAAGAAGCAAGCCGTCTGAAGGTGCTTCTTCCGACCGGGAAAAAAAAGGCTTTCCTTTGAAATTGGGGAGGCTTTTTTTTATTCAAAATAAATTTACCGGAAATACTTCTAAGCTGGAAAATTGGATAAATTTGACATAGAATATTTCAATAAAATATAAATGATAGAAAAGCCGGGCAATGAACCTTAAATCGAAAGCAGCAGTTGAAGAATTGGCAAAGATAAGGTCGCGCAAAATATACAATGAGCTTTTGAGCGGCGATGTGTCGGTTCAATTTGATGATGAGCTGGATAACGACCTCGTGCTGAACATGGGGCCCCAGCACCCGGCCACTCATGGAGTGCTGAGGCTGGTGCTCAGGCTGGAGGGCGAGACGGTGCTGAACTGCGTTCCGGAGCTTGGCTACCTGCATCGTGGCTTCGAGAAGCTCGCCGAGAACGTCACTTTTCACGAGTTTATACCTCACACGGACAGGCTCGACTACCTCTCGCCGATGTCGAACAACGTGGCCGTGACGCTTGCCATCGAGAATGCCCTCGGGTTGGAAATACCGGAGCGCGCCAAATGGATAAGGGTGCTTGTCGCCGAGCTGGCGCGCGTCTCGTCTCATCTCATGGCGATGGGTAGCACATGCCTCGATGTCGGCGCGCTGACCATTTTGCTCTGGACCTTCGTCGAGAGGGAGAAGCTCTACGATATATTTGAACTTATCTGCGGTGCCCGCTTCACCACGAGCTTTTCCCGCGCGGGCGGGGTGGCGAATGATATAGCGCCGGAAGTGCTCGGCAGGATCAGGGATTGGGCCGAACAATTCCCCGCGGAGCTGAAGAAGTGCGAAAAGCTCGTGCACAAAAACAGGATCTTCGTGGACAGGGTTGCCGGTATCGGTATAATGTCGGCGGAGAAGGCCATACAGCTTGGCGCCACCGGCCCTGTGCTGAGGGGAAGCGGCGTGGCAAGGGACCTGCGGCGCGATATGCCTTACCTGGTTTACGATAAGCTCGACTTCAACGTGATCTCGATAAACGACGGGGATTGCTGGGCAAGATACATGGTCAGGGTCCGTGAGATGTATGAATCCATAAAAATCATTCACCAGGTGCTTGACAAGATGCCCGCCGGGGATGTGAAAGCACGCGAGCCTCGCGGGGTGCTGCCAGAAAAGAAGAAAATATACACCTCGATGGAAGAAATGATCCATGATTTCATGCTGATTAATTACGGAGCCGCGCCGGAAAAGGGTGAAACCTACACCGCTATTGAAGCACCGAAGGGCGAACTGGGGTTCTTCATTGTGTCTGATGGCACCGGGCATCCCTGGAAGATGAAAATACGTTCTCCTTCAGCCTCGAACCTGCAATGCCTGCCACACCTCGTAAAGGGGTCGATGGTGGCGGACGTCGTGGCCATCGTTGGCTCGATCGATCCTGTGATGGGCGAGGCGGATAAGTAAAATAAAACAATTTTTCGCCTTGGCCGCGGGCGGCGAGCTGACAGAGCGGCAATGCAATAATTTCAATAGGGAAGCGGATGCGCGTGACGCAGCCGCTTTTTTTCAATAAATAATAAAAAGCCTGAGCCTGATCGTCGTCAGGCATTGCCGCCGGCAGGCAGCCGCTTCATTATCTTGGCTATGGCGAGGCATATCCACCGGGAGAGCAGTTTGTCGCCGTCGCGCAGGAGCTTGAAGTCGAACGAGCCGTCTGGATTCTGGCAGTCAAGGACGTAGTCGATGGCACGCGCGATTCTCGAATCGCCGGAAGAAAGGCCGATAATTGATAATGAGTCCAGCGCGGTGACAATATCTGTGTACCAGAACGGGAATGTGACTTTGGCCCAGTATTCGGCCTTGCCCCTGTCCGTGTATTTATCAGGCAGGAAAAAGCGGTCGGCCAGCAGGTCGGCAGCTATCAGGGCCGCGTCTGATTTCCTCATAGTCTCGTGCGCGGCGTAGGCCCGCAGAATTATTCCCGTCAGGCAGTGGGAAAATGGTTTCGAGCGGTTCGGCTCGACGGGCTCGTGCAGCTTGAATGCCTTCGTGAAGCTTATCCCCCTTGTTTTCAGGGGCCAGGCCCAGCCGCCGTCGTGCTGGCGCATACTTTCCAGCCACTCGAAGGCTGCAGTTATCTCGGGCGAATCGCCGTAACCCGCCTTGATCAGCAGCTCCATTATCATGGCTGTGAATTCCGGGGCGTAATGGATCCCAAGCGTGCCGCGGAAATCACCTTCTTCGGTCTGGCACGAAAAGATGTATCCTGCTGCTTTCTTTAGTGCGGGATGACTCTTGTCGAAGCAGTATTTTTCTACGAGGATCCCAAGGTGGCGGAAAATTTCGACCTGAGAATAGTCGATGCCGCGCTTCACCGTGCAGTTCCTCTCGGCGAATTTCCAGCTGCCATCGGGCAGCTGCGCCCGGCATATCCTCGCTGGCTCGCGCAGCTCACGGAGCGAATCGGCGGAGAGCCCTGTCCTGCCGAGCAAAAATTTCCCCGCGTGGTAATCTAATGCCGGATCTTTTGCCGAGGCCAGATAGGGGAGCGGATCGTACCTAAGATAGCCGATTTCATCCCGGCCGGGGCGGATATAGTTATCAATAATTGTCATTTCCCGCGAATGCAGCTGGCCTGCCTTAATAATACAACCAACAACCATCGCAAATATAGCACAAGGGAGGCAAAAATAATCGGTAATCACACATGGCGGTATTCAAAAATAAAGTAATTTATTTTGTATTGTTATCATTACGGTAAATATATGATGAAAATATCCCGGACTGTCCGCATCGTTTCGCTCGTGAGCCTGTTCACCGACCTGGCAAGCGAGATATTATACCCCGTCATCCCGGTTTACCTGAAAAGCATAGGATTTTCAATATTTCTGATTGGCCTGCTGGAGGGAGTGGCAGAAGCAACCGCGGGGCTGAGCAAGGGATATTTCGGCCGGCTCTCCGACAAGCTTTGCCGGCGCGTGCCGTTCATCCGGGCGGGTTACGCGCTCAGCGCTCTCTCCAAACCGCTGATGGTGCTTTTTGCAAATCCGTTCTGGGTGTTCGTCACCCGAACGGCAGACCGCTTCGGAAAGGGGATCAGGACGGGTGCCCGGGACGCTTTTCTTTCCGATGCCGCCACCCCGGAGACAAAGGGGCAAGTGTTCGGATTCCACAGGGGGATGGACACTTTCGGGGCCTTTCTCGGGCCGCTTGCCGCGCTTATTTTCCTGCATTTCAGCCCCGGCAGCTATAAGCCGCTGTTCTTCATCGCGATAATACCCGGCGTGATAGCCGTCTGGCTGACCTACATGCTGAAGGAAAACAAAAGCAGCGCACCTGCGGCGGC
>CAZIHB010000246.1:0-4262 GCA_964538535.1 uncultured Hyphomicrobiales bacterium
CCTGGCGGGCCATTATTTCCTTTTTCGGGTAAATCTTTTTCTCTTGCGGGAGAGGAATCATCGTGTAAGTATCTTTCTCGTCTTCCTCGCTCTCGGCCTGCCCCTGCTCGCGGAAGCGGTCGCGGCCCCTTCGCCTCGATTTTTCTCTTCCTTTCTCCTTCTCCCCGGCAGATTTTTCCTTTTCAGCAGCCGTTTTTTCCTTTTCCGCTACAACTTTTTCCACTGCCGGTTCTTCCGGGATTGCAGCTTCATCGGGTATTTCCCCGGGTTCGGCCGGGGCTGTCTCCTCGGGTGCAGGTTCGGCAGCAGCAAGCCTTTGCTTTCTTTTTTCCTGCCAATTCTTTTTATTCTGCTTGCGCCTTTCCCGCCACTCCTTGTTGCGTGCCTGCCTGTCCATTTTTGCCGTTTCTTCGGGCGATTCGGACGAAGCAGCTTCTCGTGAAGGGATCACGCTTTCCTCGCCCGTTTCATCTGCTGCTTTTTCGATTGTTCCGGCAAGTCTCTTATCGGGCAGGTTTTCAGGCTTGGCGTGCGATGCTGCGGCCTCCGGCTCTTCCGGCCGAACTTCGGCTTGCACGGCAATCTCAGGCAAAGCTTTTTCTGCCGCGCCCTCGGCTGCCTCCCTGCTTTTTTGCAATCTTTTTTCAAGTTGCTTTTGTTTCAGGTTCTTGCGCTTTTCCTTCCATGTCAGCTTTTGGCGGGGTTCGGCCTTGCCGGCATTTTCCTTTGGGGCCTCGATCGCTGCCGCGGGTTCGGCTGCCTTTTCAACGCCTTTCTTTTCAATTTTTCCTGCGTCTTTGCCCTGCAATTCCTTACGTGGCTTTTCGCCGCGTCCTTTCTCGCGAGGCAACTCGCGCTCCTTTGCAGCCCTTCCGGCCGCTTCGATTTTCGCGGATTCCCGCAGCAGATGCTGCCGCACGCGCTCTCGCTCGGAAATTTCAGCCTCGGACGAAATAACCGGCTTGACTTCTGCCGGCTCTGAAGTTTTCTCGGGGAAGCGTTTTATTTCGATTACAATCAGATCGCCCTCTTCCGATACCTTATGGACGGAAGTTGCAGGAACTGATCCTTCCTTGCCGTAACCTTCAGCTTTCAAATCTTCAATTTTTTTGGTCTCAGCTGCCGCCGCCTTTTCAGCAGTCTCATTTTTTGGTTTTCTGCCCCGCTTTTTTGGAGCTTTAACCATCGCGGTTCTTTCAGGTAATTTTTTATCTTCGGCTGAAAGCTGTTTTGTTCCTTCTATCGCGGCTTCCTGCTTCGCCTCAGCGGGTGCCGGCTGCAAGGGCTGCTCTGTCCGGACTTGATCGGAAGCTTGCTTCACCGGCATTTCAGCTGATTTCTCTGCCCTCGGTTTCCTGACATTTTTATTGGCAGCTTTCACGGCCTTCGCGGATTTTTCACCCCGGGGCTCAGGTTTATTAATTTTTACGGGCTCAGCGGTGATCTCAGTTTCGGTATTTACCGGCGCGGCTTCAACCTTTCCTGCCGCCTTGCTGTCCCCCGCTGCTTTCTCGCTCTTTCTCGGCCGCCCGCGGCGCCTCTTTGCGGGAGCTTCCCCGCCCGCCAGTGCTGAGGGCTCGCCCGCTGCTTCGGGCGTTTCATGCTGCCCCGCGGGTATTTCCTCGTGCAATTCTTTATTTATTTTATCAGATTGCTTTCCTGGCTTCACAGTTTTTTTTGCCGCTCCGGCAGGCCCGGTCTTCAGTTCCGTTGTCTCGGCACCCGGTTTTGTGTTGTCATCGTTTTTGGTTTGATTGATTTCTTCTGCCCCGGAGACATTAATTTTTGGTTTTCTTCCTCTTTTTTTAACGATTCTTGGTTCGCTGTCAGTGTTTGTTTCAGCAATAACGTCCGTCTCTGCAGGAATTTCTCCTTCAGCTTTCTCTGTCATCCCTAAGGCCGATTTCTTCCTTGGCATTTATTAAGTATCCCAACCTGTAAATAAGGTAAAATACAAATTTCGAGATTTTAACGATATAAAAAAAACGGCAAATTATTAAACTTGCCGTTTTTATGTATTATCCGCCCGAGCTTGCTATCTTTCAATCACGAGCGGAATTGCTTTTGTTGCTCCGCCGACGCTCAGGCGAATATAATATATCCCATCGCCGATGCCGGCAAGGCTCAAATTATACTTGTAGTCGCCCATCGGCATGAAGCCGTCTGCTACGTTAATTATCGGGTTTCCAAGCGCGTCATACATCACGATGCTCACGTAAGCCGATTCATCAATTCTGATGCTTACGGACGTGCTGTTCGTAGCCGGGTTGGGGTAGGCGCTCACGTCGGCTATCCTTCTCGCGCTTCTTTCGACGATGTCGCTGGCCCGGTCATCAAGTTTCAGGTTATCTATGAACCATCCCTCATCATTCAGCGCGGCGTTGGCATTCAGGGCAAATCTCACAAGCACGGTATCGCCAAGATATTTGGCGAAATTTATTGTCTCCGGAACAAACTTGCTTGCGGCCAGATCTGCCTTCACCCAATCAGTGGAGGATTCCACGTTGTACCAGCGACGCGGCTCCCAGGTCTTCCCAAAATCCTTGCTGACAGCCACTTCGCCAAGATCGGATTTGTGAATCAGCGCTATATGGTCAAAGCTGAATGTTGTTTTCCCGGGTTGTATGACTTGCGGCGCGAAGATAATTTGATCGGAGGCAAGATTGGGATACTTGCCCTCGGGGTCGCTCGTCATGGCAAACGGTGCACTCGCTGCTTTCTTGCTTGTCAATCCCCATTTCATGTTGGTATAGAAGGGGATCCTGCCCGCGTTGTCAAAAGTCTCGTCAAGCTCTTTCATCGGAGCTCCGGCGTATGCCACGACATCATCCGAGCCGGCGCTCTCTGTTTCAATCCCGCTTCTTACCGACACGGCCTTAAGCTTAAGCAGGTAGAATTTTTCTGTAGCGAGAATAATTTCCGTGGTTGGATTGGATGATGACTGCACAACAGACTTCCCGATCGTGCCGACAAGAGTGTCGCCATTATATACATTGATTTTTTCCAGGTTCCTTACCGGAGTGCCGTCAACGGATTTTTCCGGATTCGTCCAGCTGATGATGACGCCTTTAGCGGATGGCCTCCAAGAGGTTACAACCGGTGCTTCCGGCTGAAGCGCGCCGCCAGCGGTGATGGTTGTGCCGACCTTCAGGCTGGAACGATTCTCGGAAGTGACAATTTTGAGCTCGTATGAATATGTTCGGCCGTCAATTACATCCGTATCGTAATACTTCGCTTCGGCTGATTTATCAATTTCAGCTATTTTATTGCCATCCCTTATCACGTGCACTTTATAACTGCCCAAATCCCTTCCCAGCAGGTCCTTTGTCGGGTTCTTCCAGGTAAGGGTCACGCTGACGCCTCCCGTGGCTGTTGTTGTCGCGGCAAGGTCGCTCGGAGTTTTCGGGTTCGGCGATAGTATCGCGGTGAACAGGTCCAAAGAGCCGAACTGGCCCGTGGGATAAGTGAAGTTCCAGAAGAGCGGGTAAACGTTGCTGTCATATACGTCTATGGAAGTATAATCCCCCCAATAGACGTTTCCTTCTTCACCTTGTGGCAGCACGTCCTGAGGGTCGTTTATGTATGTTGTTTCAGGTGTCACTCTGATATTCGTCCAGGTGTTTCCCCCGTCATCAGAGACGGCAACGTAACCATCCACGCCCTGATTCGCCTGGTCATTCTGCGAGCTGTAATAGAAAACAGCAACCAGCCCTGAAACTGGGTCAACTGCTATCGACGGGAAGAACATGTCGTTGCGGAGCTTGGCATCATCAATACGCTGGTTTGGTTTCCATGTTTTGCCGCCGTCAGTCGATGTGGAAAGATATATGCCATAGTTGCCGTCTATCACTTCCCTGCCCGCCTGCACGACGTAAACGTTCCCGCGCGTCGGTTTGTTCGATCTGTCCACCGCGATCTGCGGCGGGGATGACACCCTGATGCCCTGCTTGTCAGCCAGCACGAACCTTCCGGATTTCGCGTTGATCGTGCCGATCGAAACCACTTCCTGAGCTTTCACGGCATTCTCCCATGATTGCCCCCCGCTGGCTGATTTCCTCACAATGGCGGAGACCCGATTGCCCGTTCCCTCGTTGTTTATCCACGCCACGTAAACCTCACCGTTCGGCCCGATGGCCGGCATAGGCGCCTGGGTGGCAGCGCTGCTGCTCAGCTTGACCGGCTCGGTCCAGTTAACGCCCCCATCAGTTGACCAGGAGATAACAGGCGCGGGATTATCGCGGAACCTCTGCCACGCGCAATAA
>CAZIHB010000247.1:0-4259 GCA_964538535.1 uncultured Hyphomicrobiales bacterium
CTGCGGATGTGTCTTTGGCCGGGGCCGAGTTTTTGAAGCTCTTTTCCGTGCCGAAAAGCTTGTCGGCCATGGCCTTCAGCCTCAGTCCCGAGTTGAAGCGGATTGTGTTGTTGAATGATGCATTCTTTGCAATATCCCGGATAGCGGGATCCTTCTGAAGCGGGTTCTGCCAGGAGTAGTTCGTGTTGAACGTTCCAGTCATATCGAGAAAGCTGCTCAATCCCCAGAAATTCGGCAGTTTAGGCTTTACGTTGATTGTCACGCCCTGGTTGTGCGAAGTATTATCGCCGAAATTGATCAGGTTACCATCTCTGAAAAGCACCTGATTGGCAAGATCGGACCCCGTCCTCTGCCTGCCGAATTCATCCAGCTCGTATGGCACGAGCGTGCTCGTGGTCTGAAAATTATAATCGATCGTAGGATTGATCACGGCTCCCTCCACCAGGCGCCAGCTGAACTGAGCAGAGCGCAGCGATGAGAAATCGCGGATCACCGGGCTCGGGTACTTGAGGTATCTCGACTGCTCGGTCTGGCGGCGCCTCGTCAGGTCCAGGCTCGTGCTGAAGCTGGAGGGCAGGAAGTTTATCTTCGCGTTGGCATAAGTGCTGAACGGCCCGGCGTCCTTCAGCCAGGAGTATGGCTTGACGACCGCGAGCTCCGGCAGTGACAGGGAGTATTGGGCGTTGAGCTTCCACATCCAGTTGAACCTCTGCTCATAAACAGGCGATCTCTCAAATTCCTGAGAATATGAATAGCCGACAACCACCTTGTTGATTGTTTCCCTGATCAGCCAGTGATTGACCGGCAGCCCGAGCCTGAAGCCTGTCACGGCCCAGCTGTCGAGCACACGCAGCGTCTGCGAGCGCGAGATCACATCGCGGGCGGCGGCTTCACCGCGGCTTTTAGCCTCTTCCTCGGTCAGGCCGTTTTTCCTGGCGTAGTCATAGGCGCTTTGCCGAGCTGCCGAGGCAGCGTCATCCAGGCGTATATCATTGGCATTGGCGAACTCGGGGTCCTCCATGTATTCCGAGTGCGCGTAGCTTACGGGTATCTTCATCTGGTTGAAACTCGCGGGGGCGAATTTCTCGAAATTCCCCTGCATCGAGACGCTCCAATTCGTGGCTGCCACGCGAGAGCCGAACCTGTCCTCGAGCTTGTGGAAATTTGGCTGCGACACCTGGAACGCGGCATTGATCGAGCCGAGATCGGCCAGCTTCATGTCGAAATTTGAAACGCCCGCCCAGTCTGAAGCATCCTCGGGACTGATCAGCCTTAGCTCATCCACCCACATTGTTGTCGTAAGCTCGTTCGGGTAGCGTTCCTCGGGATTGAACACGCCTATGCCGAAGAACTGCACCCTGCGCAGCACCGGGTTGCCCTTGATCGCGAAAGACGCCAGCTCGTCGCCATCCACGGGGAACACCTGCCTGTCGTAAACCACCGATGTATCTCTTATCTGCTTGATGGCCGTCAGCTTGGCAAGGTCTATTTCTATATCCTGCCAGCCGCGGATGAGCGGACGCCTGTACTCGTAATAGTTAGCCGAGTCCGTTCCGAAGCGGAGGAACGCGAAGCCTTTCGGCACCGCGCCGCGCACCATGTTGTCGGGCTGAGTGCCGTCGCCGTGTATGAAGAATTTCAATTTTTTATAATAGAACAAGTCCTGGGGCCTGAATATTCTCGTGGCCATCCTCTCGTCGCCGTAGCGCAGATTCTTCACGCTCATCGCGATGGACTGCTCGTTCATCCTTATGTCCTGGGTGTAATCCGAATTATTCAGCTGGCGCGGAGCCTTCACGCCGGGAGGCATCGTGTAGAAATCCGGTTCGCCTGCGTTTTCCCACAGGTTCACGAACGCGAGCGAGAGCACGCTGTCGTTCGGATCCTGATTCTGCTGGAAATTGCTTATCCTCTGCCATTGCGAGCCCACAAGCTTCCAGTCGGCCACTTGTGCTTTCAGTATGCCGCCGCCGAACCTGACCCTTATATACTGAATGTTCGAAAAGAGCGGCGTGCCGACGCTTGAACTCGGCTTGCGTATCGGCAGCCGGTAAATGAACCAGTTTTTATCCTTGTTCCCGCCGACAATCTGCGGATTAGTCACAGGGTCGGGCTCTATGTTCACCTCGTAGGTGAAATAGCTGTTGGCCAGTGATATGGACTGGCCGTTGTTAGTGTTCAGAATTTCCGTGTCCGGGAACTGCCCCAGCTCGGAATATTTTGAATTATTCTCGTAATTGTTGTACCTGTCGAAATCTTCGGCCTTCCTGTCAAGGTCTTCCTTGCTGAAATCGAAATAATAGTCATCCCTTGCGGGGTCTTCTTCTTCATTCAGCGGTGCGGGATATGATTCCTTTTCCTTCGAGTCGTTTTCCCTGTCTATGCCTATATCTTCTCCCTTGTCGATGATGCCGTTGGGCAGCGGGTTCACATCGCCACCGTCCTCAGTGTCCAGTGCCTGGTTCGGGATGATGTCCTCGCTGATCTGCCCCAGGTCCACGTACATTTTGGTGTTCCCGGGCTCCCACTGGTCGATCTTCATCGTGATCTCGATGTACTCGATGTTCTCAGTGTCGAAATTCGTGTTGAAGGAGGAGAACAGCCTCTGCATACCGCCCCATATCTTTTTCCTGTTGTAGGGATTGTCGCTGAAGCGGTTGTTGGGGTCGAAGTACTTACCGTTCTTCTCATCCAGGAAGAGCGGATTCTTATTATATATACCTCTCTTGTTCGGGTCGAAGTCAATATTCAGGGGGTTGATGTTCGATTTGCCGGACTGGTAAGAATCATTGTTCGGATAGACGTCCGTCATGGGCACTCTCGGGATGAAATACTGGAACCACGACAGCTTTCCGCGGTAAAGCGCGCGGCCGGCGTCGGTGGAATCGATATTGTTGTCCTCAGGCTGCGACGAATAGTGCCACTGGCTCGCGCTCAGCCCAAGCGGTATGTATCTTTGCGCTCCCTCGAAGTCATCGATATAAACAACGGGGGCGTTGTGGTCCGATGCCACTTCCGACTGCCGCTTGTTCGGCGTGGGAAGCATTATCGCCCATTCTCCATTGAACGACATCGAGGACGGCGCCTTCGTATCGTAAAACGGCAGGGCGTCAAGCAGCTTCGTCAGCCAGGGAGTGTCCCAGTTCAGCTTGGCGTCCAATCCCATCATGGTGTTGGAAACCGGCTCGTCGCCAAGGCGCACCCTGTCCACGACCGCGCTCTGGTCGTAGTGCATGATCGTGAACCCGAGATTGGCATTGGCCCTTCGGGACTTGAACAACTGGTAGTCGCCGCGCAGCCCCGCGAGAGTTTTCGTTGATATATTGAACACGTCCTGCTGCTCGTATTCGATTTTCAGGTTGGCATTCGGCAGCTGAGCCCTGGGGTTCCTGAGAGTGAGAATTCCGGAATAATAGTCCACCACGAAATCTTCATACTCCCGGAGCGGCACCCCGTCGAGCGACACTTTCACGCTGCCCTGCGACAGGTTGAAAGCGCCAAGGGCAATCCTGTTCGAAGCCCTGCCCGTCACTTCGCCCGTGATGACGAACCTGTCCCTGGCTGTGTTCCGGGCGGCAACGTCGTATGTCGTATCATATACCTGGTCGAATGTGTAGGACTCAGCGAGTTCCGGATTGCCAAGCTTCTTGAAATACTTCCTGAGCCCGTCTCCGAAAGGCTCCGTGCTGGGGAAAGTGATCTCGCCGCGCACGGGGTCGAAATAGGGCGGCCTCAGGTCGAACAACCCGTCGGGCGGCGCGTTGCCCGTGGCGTTATTCACCTGGTCAACGCCAAAAATCGTCACGAGCTTATCGGGAGCGCCCTCGATAACGTCGGCCGAGTCATTCGTCTGCCTTATATACCAGAGTCCGACCCTTGTGTCAGTCGTGTTGACGTTCGTGGCGTTGATGGGATAAATGTTCTTCATCTGGCGCGCCCAGAGCAGCTTGTAGCCCGGCTGCAGGTTCGGCACGTAGATTAGCTTCAGCACGAGTGTGTCGCGCTCGCCAACCATGTTGGCAAATGTGCCGTAGAAGATGTCGTCCGTGGTGTCGGTCGTAGCGCCTTCCACGCTGTAGCTCACGGCATAGTACCTGTCCTGCCTGAGGTTATAGACCGTCAGAGTGCCGAGGTTCTGGTCTATCCTGTATTTCATCGAGTCGAGCCTGATGAAGTTGGCCCTCTGCACGAGGCCGTCCTGCACAGGGCGGCTCTTTTCGGCCGATGTATAGAGCTGGCCCTTTCTTTTGGGCGGAAGG
>CAZIHB010000248.1:0-4239 GCA_964538535.1 uncultured Hyphomicrobiales bacterium
GTAAGGAGAATGAAGGTAAATAAGCTGACAGTGAAATCACAGGAAGCAGTGCAATCCGCCGGAGAAATTGCATCGAGCTATGGGAACCGGGCCATCGAGCCTGAACATCTTTTTGCTGCCCTGATACAGGACCAGGAAGGCATGGCAAACCTTGTGGCAGCGAAACTCGGCGTGAATTCAAAAGTTCTGAAAATCAAAGCAAGCGAGCTGATAGAAAAGCTGCCGAAAATATCAGGGACAACCACGACAAACCAGTACTTGTCGGATGCTTTCAGCCGGCTGCTGGATGATGCGGAAAAAGAAGCCGGCAGCCTGAAGGATGAATATGTCAGCACGGAGCATCTACTGCTGGCACTGAGCAACAGCAAATCAGGTGTCGGCGATCTGCTGCGCGGAAGCGGGATGGCAAGCAGCGACATTTATAAAGCACTTAAGGATATCCGTGGCGGTCAGAGAGTGACGGACCGCTCGCCTGAAGAAAAGTACGGCACGCTTAAGAAATACGGCCGCCTGCTGAATGATGAAGTGAGGAAAGGGAAGCTCGATCCCGTTATTGGCAGAGAGGACGAGATAAGGCGGGTTCTGCAGGTGCTGTCGAGAAGGACGAAGAATAACCCCGTCCTCATAGGCGAGCCCGGCGTGGGCAAGACGGCCGTGGTCGAGGGCATAGCACAAAGAATCGTGGCAGGTGATGTTCCCACGCCGCTGAAGACCAAGCAGATTGTAGTGCTCGACGTTGCGACGCTTGTTGCCGGCACGAGCTATCGGGGCCAGTTCGAGGAGCGGTTGAAAGCCATAATCAAGGAAGTGGTTGATGCCGAGGGGGAGGTAGTACTCTTTATCGACGAGATCCACACCCTGATCGGCGCAGGCGCGACAACCGGGAGCATGGATGCCGCCAATATACTCAAGCCGGCCCTTGCCCGCGGGGAGCTGCACTGCATCGGTGCCACCACACTCGACGAGTACAGCAAGCATATCGAAAAAGATGCCGCGCTCGAGCGGCGGTTTCAAAAAGTTCTTATCGATGAACCCGGGGTGGAGGATACTATCTCGATCCTGCGTGGGCTTAAGGAAAAATACGAGGTGCATCACGGTGTGAAAATAACGGACGGGGCCATCGTGGCCGCCGCGGAACTCTCTGCAAGGTACATAACTGACCGTTTCATGCCCGACAAGGCCATCGACCTGATTGATGAGGCAGCCAGCAAGCTCAGGATCGAGATTGATTCAATGCCCAATGAATTATACACAATCGACAGAAGAATCAGGCAGCTGGAGATTGAAAAACAGGCACTGCTGAGAGAGCTTGGCGAGAATTAAAATGGCAGAGATTCAAAAGACTCATCAATTATGAAACTAATTGAGATGATACAGCGTAGTAGGATAGAAAGCTTTTTTAAAATTGAATC
Source organism: uncultured Hyphomicrobiales bacterium (assembly GCA_964538535.1). Lineage (GTDB taxonomy): Bacteria > Bacteroidota > Ignavibacteria > Kapaibacteriales > UBA2268 > CAZIHB01. Next base: position 1,413 of record CAZIHB010000248.1, read on the forward strand.
AGGGTGAATAGGATGAAGCTGAAAAAAACAATGACGTTAACAACCCTCTTTGCGCTAGTGATCACAATCGGGCTGCCGGCAATCATGTTCGCCCGGAATGAATCTAATCAGGAGGAAAAGGGAATCCCGGGGAATGTTTATATTAACCTAGGATTTCAATCGGCGTTCCCTCAGGGGGAGTTCAAGAAAAATAACGATAACAATGGCTATGGTGTTAACTTTGAGGGCAGCTACGGCTTTGAAAAATTTCCCCTCGCACTCGGGTTAAGCGGGGCTTACATGGTTTATGGCTCCGAGACGAGAAAAGAGCCATGGAGCACTACGGTTCCGGATGTTATGCTGAATGTGGAAAGAACATACAGCCTTTCATTCGGCAACGTGTTCCTGAGATTGCAGAATCAGTCCGGCACGCTGCGGCCTTACGTGGATGTATTCGGAGGATTTCATTATCTCTCGACCGACACAAAAGTGAACAATGAGCATAATTCCAGCCAGGAATACGAGATAGCCTCAACCACGAATTTTGACGATTTCACTTACAGCTATGGCGCTCACGCCGGCCTTATGATCAAATTGACGAACATCAAGGATGATAACAATCAAAAAGCAGGCTTGTTGCTGGATTTAAATGCCGGCTACATGCTCGGCGGCGAAGCTGAATATCTGCCAAAGGGCGGTCTTGAAGTAAGGAGTGGAAAATTATATTACAACATAAAGAAGTCAAAGACCGACATGCTCGCGCTGCGCCTGGGATTGGTAATAAACCTGTAGTGGAAAAGAGCATTTTTTATGAGGGGCGGCGAGGCCGCCTTTTTTTGTATGTTGAGAATAGTAAATTTAATGATATTTTTTCGGAAAATGATAATCAGTAAGGAATGCGGGTATGCAGATGACAACAGCGGAGAAATACATGGCAGGTGCTTTGTATTTTCTTGCAATTTGCATCTGGTCCATGCAAATAGCCTCGATTGAGTTTGATGCCGGAATATTTCTCATGGGGCCGCTCATGATATTAACAGGGGCAAGCGCTGCATATTGTATAATCAGAAGGGTCAGGCCTGTGGAAACTGACAGCGAAAAGACCGGCAGGGAATTGAGGGCGCGCAGGAGCAAGTGGATGCTTTATTCTCTCGGGGTAATAATCCTGTTCTGGTGCGTGGGGTTTCTCGCGGCGGGCCGTGGATGGTTCTTCGGGAAGATAATATACGGCGGCGCGCTGATGCCGCACATCGCGGGAGTGCCCGTTGCACCGGGATTCCTGCGGCTTTCGGCTATACTTGGGGCTGTCGGGGTGTGCCAGAAAGTGATTTTTTACAATCCCGTCTATCCTGCCACCGGGAAAAGAAGATTTGCAGCATTTCGGAAATCGCTGATCGTGGCCATGGCGCTCTTTGTTTACGAATTTTTCTTCGAGTGGGCGGGCGGCACATTTTTCCTGTGGGCCAGGCCGGGCCTTGTCGCGCCGATAGGCAGCTATTTTTCGTGGCTGCTGGTCTATTTTGCCGTGATATACTCGGGATACAAGATGAAACTGCTGAATAAAGAAATGCCTGCCGTGATGCCGCATTTCTATCTCGCGCAGATCACATTTTTCTTAATTGCACTTTTCAAATAGCCGGACGAGTTGAAGTGATTATCGTGTTGAGCTTACCTGTCAGCACTTCCCAGTTATAGTTCTCCCGCACGAACCTGTATGCGTTCAGCGCGAGTTCTTCCGCGCCTGCTTCATCCTCGAGGAGGTGAAGAATATGCCCGACATATTCCCCGGGATTGTTACCGATGAGTATATCCCTTCCCGGAGTGGCGCCGAGTGCCTCGTTAGCGCGTGGGGATGAGATGCAGGGCACCTGCATGGCCATTGCTTCAAGAAGTTTATTTTGCAGGCCGGCACCGATCTGCATCGGAGCTACGAAAACCTTGCTCGAGGCATAGCATTCGCGAATGTCGTCCACCCAGCCTGTCACTTTAATATTATCAGACTGCAAAGCCGTGATTTTCCTGTCGGGAGTGGCGCCGCCAACGAGAAATTTCACGTCGGGCTTATGCTTCCTGAGCAGTGGAAGCACCTTTTCCGCGAGATAAAGGACAGCGTTTATGTTCGGCACGTATTGCATATTGCCGATAAACACGATATCATATTTTTTCTCGCGGCTTACCGGCTTGAAATAATTGAAATCCACACCATTGCGTATCACTTCGATCCGCTTGTTATCCGGGTGGTCAATCTGGTCTCTGTCGGGCTCCGAGATGATAGTGTGATTATCAAAATGCTTGAAGCAGTTCCTCTCGTATTTCAAGAGAGACTTGTACTCGTAGTAATGAAAAGGCCTCATGAGCAGGCACGACTTGCCGATACGTCTTTCCCTGTCCTTGGAGAAGGCATCCATGTAGTCGAGAGTTTTCGGTATATCCTTCACGTTCTTCACGTATTCGGATGTTCTGATCAGCTGGGCATAGATATGATCAGGTTTTTCTCTTTCGATCAGTTTGTTAATTTCTTCCTGCAGCGCGGAGCTATAGAAGTAGCCGACTTGAAACGGAATGCCGCGAAATAGCGCGCTCAGGAGGTTCATCGAGATCCTGGGCCTGGAAAGATTCAAAACGTGTATCGAGCTGCAGAAAGGCCGCAGCATATCCAGGTCCCTATCCGATATGTTAACGTCGTTCAGGGCGCAAAGCACGAGCTCATGGCTTTTTGCCAGCTCTTTGATCTGATAGAAAGCTCTGAGTTTATCCCCTTTTTCAAGAGGATAAGGATAGCGCGACAGCAATACAAATATCTTCATAAGCCTAAGAAAACTGATCTCAAATAATTCCAAAAGCAAAA
>CAZIHB010000249.1:0-4235 GCA_964538535.1 uncultured Hyphomicrobiales bacterium
GGCTGCTGCCGCACGTGATTCAGAACAAGGATGCAATCAGGAAAATATTTGAAAAGACCATAGAGATTGAGGAGGGTAGATGATGAAAATCGGTTATTACCCGGGCTGCTCGCTGAAGGGCACAGCGAAGGAATACGACGAATCGCTTCACGCCGTGGCCTTGAGGTTCGGAATAGAGCTCGTGGAGGTTAAAGATTGGAATTGCTGCGGCGCCACCGCGGCGCACTCGCTCAACAAAAACCTCTCCATCGCCCTGCCCGCCCGCGATCTCGCGCTGGCCGAGGCCCAGGGATTCGACGAGCTGCTCGTGCCATGCGCAGCCTGCTATAGCAGGCTGGCGACTGCCCGGCACGAGTTCAGGCACGACGAGAAAGTGAGGGCCGAACTGCCCAAAATCATTGAGATGCCCTATACCGGCAAGTGCAAGCCTATAAACGTGATAGAGTTCCTCGAGAAATACATTGTGCCCGAACTCGGCGGGAAGGTGGAAAAAAGCCTCGGCTTCAAGGCCGCTTGCTATTACGGCTGCCTGCTCGTCAGGCCGCCGAAAATCGCCGAAGTGGAAAGATATGAGAATCCCGACATGATGGAAAAAATAATGAAAGCGCTCGGTGCCGAGCCGATCGACTGGGCATTCAAGACAGAATGCTGCGGCGCCGGCCTGTCGATAGCCAAGTCCGACATTATCGGCAAGCTCTCGGGCAGGATAATGGAAGACGCCGTGGACCGCGGCGCCGAGGCCGTGATCGTGGCCTGCCCGATGTGCCAGTCCAACCTGGACATGCGGCGAGGCGAGATCAACGGCTACCTGAGCAAGAAGATTAACGCGCCGGTGCTCTTCATCACCCAGGCCATCGGGCTGGCCCTTGGGGCAAGCCGCACGGAGCTGGGGCTGGACAGGCATATCGTGCCCGTCGGCGACATGATACCGGCAATGAAATTAACTGAATCAATTAATTCGGCTGTAAACAATTAGGCGGGCGGAGGAAGAAAATGTCAAGAATTGGAGTTTTCGTTTGTCATTGCGGGGAGAATATTGCCGCTACGGTGGATTGCGCTAAGGTTGCCGAGACGGCTTCGAAATTCCCCGGCGTTGCTTATAGCACAGATTACAAGTACATGTGCTCCGACCCGGGCCAGACGCTGATAAAAGATGCCATTCATAAATTCAGGCTGACGGGAGTGGTGGTGGCTGCCTGCTCGCCAAGAATGCACGAGCCCACTTTCCGCCGGGCGTGCAGCGAGGCCGGGCTGAATCCCTACCTTTGCGAGATGGCCAACCTGCGCGAGCACTGCTCGTGGGTGCACCAGAAAGCTGATGCCACGACCGACAAGGCCATTGAAATCGTGAAGATGCTCGTGGAAAAAGTGAAGAAAAACACTCCCCTCGATCCGATCAAAGTGCCTATCACCAAAACGGCGCTCGTCATCGGCGGCGGAATCGCGGGCATACAGTCGGCACTTGATATAGCAAACGCGGGGCATAAAGTGATCATGGTAGAGAAGAATCCATCTATCGGCGGACACATGGCCCAGCTATCGGAAACCTTCCCGACACTGGACTGCTCGCAGTGCATCCTGACCCCAAGGATGGTTGAAGTGGCTCAGCACCCGAACATCACTTTGTATAATTATGCCGAGGTGGAGGCAGTCGATGGATTCATCGGCAATTTCAAGGTGAAAATCAGGCAGAAAGCCAAGAGCGTCGATCCGAAGAAATGCACGGGCTGCGGCGCCTGCATCGAGAAATGCCCGGTGAAAAAAGTGCCTGACGAATTCAATGCCGACCTGTCGTTCAGGAAGGCGATCTATGTCCCCTTCCCGCAGGCAGTGCCCAACAAGCCGGTGATAGACCGCACGCGCTGCAATCAGTTCGTGAAGGGCAAGTGCGGCGTCTGCAAGAAGATGTGCCCTGCCGATGCGATAGATTACGATCAGCAGGACGAGATAATCTCCGTTGATGCAGGTGCAATAGTTGCTGCAACGGGATTCGACATCAAGGGCACGGATTTCTTCCCCGAGTACGGCTACGGAGCATATAAGGACGTCGTGACGGGGCTGCAGTTCGAGCGCCTGGCATCGGCCTCGGGGCCCACCCTGGGCGAGATCCGCAGGCCATCGGACGGCAAGGTGCCGGAAACCATAGTGTTTGTTGCCTGCGCGGGCTCGCGCGACCCCGCCAAGGGGATCGATTACTGCTCGAAGATCTGCTGCATGTACACGGCAAAGCACGCGATGCTTTACAAGCATAAGAACCACCATGGCAGGGCCGTGGTCTTCTACATGGATATACGCGCCGGCGGCAAGAACTATGAGGAGTTCGTGCGCAGGGCCATTGAGGAGGATGGGGCCGAATACCTGCGCGGCAGGGTGTCGAAAATATATGAAAAGAACGGGAAACTCATCGTGAAGGGCGTGGACACGCTCATGAACGCTATGCCCGTCGAAATAGAGGCGGACATGGTGGTGCTTGCCACTGCTGCCGTGGCCAACGAGGACTCGGAATCGCTGGCCCAGAAGCTGCACATCAGCTACGATCCGTATCATTTCTTCGCCGAGGCCCACCCGAAGCTGAAGCCCGTGGAGACGAACACCGCGGGGATAATGCTGGCCGGCGCCTGCCAGGCTCCGAGGGATATTCCGGAGTCTGTCTCCCAGGCATCCGGCGCGGCCGCCAAGGCAATCTGCCTCTTCTCGCAGGACGAGCTGACGAGGGAACCGCTGATAGCCGAGGTGAACCGCACCGCGCCCCCGGTATTTTCCACGTGCGTGGGTTGCTTCCTCTGCAAATCGGTTTGCCCCTATCTTGCAATTGAGAAACAGGAAATTAAATCGCGTGACGGCAAGGTGATTAAGGAAGTTGCATATATAAACCCGGGGCTTTGCCAGGGGTGTGGCACGTGCGTCTCCGTCTGCCGTTCTAAATCAATCGATTTGCACGGCTATTCGCATCAGCAGATTTTCTCTGAAGTGATGGCCCTTTGGAATCAAAAGGAGGAAACATATGCAGGAGTTTGAACCTAAAATAATAGCATTCGTCTGCAATTGGTGCACCTATGCCGGCGCTGACCTTGCCGGGACGAGCAGGACAAAATATGCCTCCAACGTGAGGATAGTCAGATTCCCCTGCACGGGCAGAATCGACTACATGTATTTGCTAAAAGCATTTGCATCGGGGGCAGACGGCGTGATCGTTTCGGGGTGCCACCCGAACGACTGCCACTATACTTCAGGGAATTTCTATGCCCGCAGGCGGTGGATCGTGTTCAAGAACATGCTCGAGCTGATGGGTTTTGATTCCCGCAGGATCACGTTCTCCTGGGTGTCGGCGGCCGAGGGTGCCAAGTGGGCGTCGCTTGTCAATGAGGTTACGGAAACGGTGAAGGCCATTGGGCCGAACACGAAATTCATGGATTTGAACAAACTTGGAATAGAAACATTCGCGGAGGACGTTTATGCAACAGCTCGTTGATAAAGCCCGCGAGATGCTGTCCTCCGGGGCCGCCGATTGCGTGATAGGCTATATCAGGACGCCCGAGGGCAGGACTAAAGCCGGCTTCATATTCAGGCCCGAGGATGCAGCCCGGCTGATATGGGACGAGGCCTGCAGGCAGAATCTCGCGGTTTACCTGAACAAGAAGGAAGTCAGGGCCCTGGGGAAAGTAGCTCTCTTCTGCTCTCCGCACGCGCTGAAATCCGTGCTCGTGCTCGCCGGTGAGCACCAGATTGAAGAGGGGCAGTTCATCATTCTTGCCCGGGAAAATAATAATATCAGGCAATTCGAAACATTCGCGGAGATCGAGAGCCACCTTGACGTGCTTGCAACCTCGAACGGCAAGCAGACAAGCGAGCTCATGGACAGGGTGCTCGCTATGAGCCCCGACGAGAGATGGGACTTCTGGACTGCCGAGCTCTCCAGGTGCATCAAGTGCTATGCCTGCCGTTCAGTCTGCCCCATGTGCTACTGCACTCAGTGCATCACGGATTGCAACAAGCCCCAGTGGATACCGCTATCCTCCAACGGCATGGGCAATTTCGAGTGGCACGTCACACGTGCCATGCACCTTGCGGGCCGCTGCATCGAGTGCGGTGCCTGCACAGAGGCCTGCCCGCAGGATATCCCGCTGAACCTGATGACAAAAAAGCTGAACAACGACATTCGCGAGCATTTCGGCCAGGCTATCGGTTTCTCGTCAAAGTCCGAGTACGTGCTGTCTAATTATAAACCTGACGAC
>CAZIHB010000250.1:0-4228 GCA_964538535.1 uncultured Hyphomicrobiales bacterium
GCGCTATCAACCTGTGCGGGGACAGGCATTTTTCTACTGTTTCCCTGCACAGGTTGATAGTGCTGATCATTTTTTCACCTTTTGATGTTTTATTTATAACCCAGCGCTATCAACCTGTGCGGGGACAGGCATTTTTCTACTGTTTCCCTGCCAAGCTCTTTCTCGAGATATTCGATAAAATTCATGCCGCTGAGTCCCCTGAATTCTTCCAACATCTTCTCGCACTTGCCGTAGCCGAGCTCGGGAAGGAACGCGGTAATGATCGAGGGGTTGTTTTCGAAATTTCTCCTGCAGGCTGCCTCGTCGGCAGTTATGCCTTCCACGTGGCCGGCAAAGGTGCGACAGGTTTTGCTCATGATTTCAATTGATTCGAGAAGGGCAAATGCTACGAGCGGCATGAATTCATTTATCTGCAGCGTGCCGCGCGATGCGCATTCGGCTATCATCCCGCCGTTTGCAAGCACCTTCATGCCGGCACAGGTCACTGCCTCTATGATCACGGGGTTCACTTTGCCCGGCATGATTGATGAACCGGTTTGAAGGGCCGGCAGCTCAATTTCTTTAAGGAAATGCAGCAGGCGCAGGTCTCCGGCAATTTTCATCAAATTGGCGGCAAGCGCGCCTATTATACCCGATACTTCCACAAGCTGGTCGATGTTCGCGGTGGCGTCCACGTTCTGCTCTGCTCTCGTCAGGCCGAGCCCGGTGATTTCTCTCAGCTTCTCGATCACGAGAAAAATATATTTTCTCGGTGCCGTCAGCCCCGTTCCGACTGCCGTTCCTCCAATATTAACCGTCCGAAGCCTTTCCTCGCACTTGAAGGCGCGCCACCTGTCGCGCGCTATGGCTTCGGCATGGCCCGAGAACTGGCTCCCGAGCGTCATTGGCACGGCGTCCTGCATCTCGGTGCGCCCCATGCATACTATGTGGGCGAATTCCTTTTCTTTTGACTGGAATGCCCCCTGCAAGAGTGCTGCAGCTTCACTCAGATTGCGCACTCCCCTTATGGCCGCGATCCTCAGCGCCGTCGGGTAAACATCATTCGTGGATTGGTGCAGGTTCACATCTTCAATCGGGTGCACGTGATCATATTCGCCCTTCTGCCTGCCAAGGATTTCCAAAGCTCGATTGGCAATGACCTCGTTGAGGTTCATGTTCGTGGATGTTCCGGCGCCGCCCTGAAGCGCGTCAATCGGGAACTCGCTGTCGAGCTTCCCCGCGCGCACCTCGTCGCAGGCGGCCGTTATGGCCTCGGCCTTTTCCGCGGGAATGCAGCCCAGCTGGCAATTGGCACGGCATGCCGCCTTTTTCACGTCGGCCATGGCATGAATTAATCCTGCCGGGGTTTTGTAACCCGAAATTTGGAAATTGCGCATGGCCCTGTAAGTATGGATTCCCCGGTATGCTTCGTCCGGTATCTCCATCTGGCCGAATTTATCGGATTCAACTCTCATTTGTTCTTGTTGGCAAAATGCTTGGGATCGCCCCAGTAATTTGGAATAAAGACCCGGTTATTATTCTTTAAAAAATCATAAAAATTACGGGTGAACAAATCCTGATTGGGTTTACCGTCATAAAGCGAGTATTCTTCGCGCACACCCTCGGGCGTCAGAAGCGGCATGATCACGTTGGCACCATAAAGCAGCCCCTTTTCTTTGCCATTCTCGGTTATTGTCTGCAGCGCCGTTGTCGAGGCTATGTTCACATCCTTCAGTGCCAGTCGTGTGACGGCTATCATTTTCAGGCCCAGGCGGGTTATCCTCTCTTTATCGGCCAGCCACTGCTCCCTGAAGGCGTTCATGGGCGTGTTATGTTCGATCAGGTAAGGCCCCATGCCTATCATGTCGATGTCCATGTCCCTAAAGAACGTTATGTCTCGCGCCAGATCCCCGGCCGTCTGGCCCGGCAGCCCGATCATAACTCCAGTTCCCACCTGGAATCCGGCTTCCCTGAGGAAACCGAGGCATTCCACCCTGCGGTCGAAACTCATCTCGGGCGGGTGAATTCTCGAATATAATTCGCGGTTTGTTGTTTCAATTCTCAGCAGATACCTGTGTGCGCCCGCTTCGAAGAATCTCCGGTATGTCTCGAGCGTCTGCTCGCCCACGCAGAGCGTCAGGCCGAGCCCCTCGGGCATTTCCTCGCACTTCGTCACGGATTTTACAGTCCGTATTAAATCAATGACCTGATCGATAAACACGCTGTCATTTCTTTCCCCGGACTGAAGCACGAGCGAGCCGTAGCCAAGCTTAAGGCATTGCAATGCACTGCCCGCCACTTCTTCCTTGCCGAGCATGTATCTTGTTATCGCGTGATTGCCCTTTCTCAGGCCGCAATAGTAACAATCATTAGTGCAGTAATTCGAAAATTCGACAAGCCCGCGCATGAAAACGTTCGGGCCGACATGCTCAAGCAGAGTGTCTATCGCAGCAGCCCTTATTTTCTCGATTTCAGCGTCGTTTTCGCAGCTTAAAAGCACCGCAAGATCATTCTCGTCCGGGTTATTCTTTTTCAGAATATCATCAACATCTGTCATTTATTTTCCGATCCAAAGAAAATCAAAACACTACAAATATAAATCCCTTTCGCCGTCCTCGATTCTGCGCAAGAATTCCCTTGTTTTCTCTCTTCTTGCTTCAGATGGAATCTCCTCAAGTTCTTTCATGATCAGCTCGTTTCCGAGTTGCACGGTCTCCTCGTCGGCATAGTCCACAAGATACTCCTTCAGCGTGGAGAGCGCGTTGGGAAGGCAGTGCATTTTGATCAAGCCCGGCTTGGCAAGGTCCATGAAGTCCTGGCCTACACGCCCGAGCCTGTAGCATCCGGTGCAGAATGACGGAGTGTAGCCCAGCTTTATCACGTCTTTTATCACTTCGCCCGAGCTCCGGCCGTCGTTCAGATGGAACTGCGAGTCGGCCTCATCCTCGTTGAATGCCTGCTTGTATCCACCCGGGTTTGTCCTCGAGCCTGCGCTTATCTGCGAAATACCCATGTTCAGAAGCTCGGTTCTCAGTTTCGCCGATTCACGAGTGGATAGGATCATCCCGGTGTAGGGCACTGCCAGACGGATAACTGCCACGAGCTTCTTGAAATCCTCGTCGGAAACCTGATGGGGAATGTGCTCGGCCATCGGTGCATTTGTCGGCTTGATCCTCGGTATCGAAATTGTGTGCGGGCCGACGCCAAACTTGCCGTCAAGGTGCTTCGCGTGCTCAATCAGGCTGAGCACTTCGAACTTGTAGTCATAGAGCCCGAACAAAGCCCCGATCCCCACATCGTTCATGCCGTTCTCCAAGGCCCTGTCCATCACGCTTACTCGCCAGTCATAATTGGCCTTCCTGCCCGAGGGATGCATCTTCTTGTATGTTTCCCTGTGATACGTCTCCTGAAACACCGTGTAAGTGCCGATTTTCACTTGTTTCAGTTTTTGGAATTCTTCGTTGGTGAGCGGTGCAATTTCCACGTTAATGCGGCGTATCGAGCTGTTTTTCTCGTCCTTCACGCTGTAAACGGCATCGATTGACTCGATGAAATAATCAAGCGAGCACTCTTTGTGATTTTCTCCCATAAGCATGAGCGTGCGCTTGTGCCCCTGCCTGAGTATCTGCAGCGTTTCTTCCTTGATCTCGTCAATTGTCAGCACGGAGCGCTGTATTTCCTTGTTGTCGAGCCTGAAGCCGCAATAAAGGCAATTGTTCGAGCAGTAATTTGAAATATATAATGGTGCAAATAAAACCAGCCTGTTGCCGTATATCTCGTTCTTTATCTTTAAAGCCGCATCGAAAAGCCGTTCCATATCCTCTGGTTTGCTTATGTTAAGCAGAACGGCAACTTCTTCCTGGCTTAGGCCTTTCATTTCCAGTGCTTTGCTGAATATCTCCTCCAGCCTCCCCTTCTCGGGGTCACGGGCGTTTTCTATCAGGCTGTTGAGCTTCGCTTCGTCTATAAAATTTTGATTTTCCATAGCTTTATCTGGATTATTTGTTTATAGTTGACTGTTTGTCCTATTCAATGCTCGCGCACGAATAAACCAAGACAATTTAAGCTTTTTTTATCAATTTACCCCAATAATCATAGATAATTACTTACATAATTTTTCCTTATATTTGGACGTCTTCATCCTACGAAGACGTATTTTCATCAATTTTGCTTTTTATTTTGGAAACAAAATGAAATTTCTCATAGATCGAATCGAAGAGTTAAAAAGGCAGCGGAATGCCGTGATACT
>CAZIHB010000251.1:0-4225 GCA_964538535.1 uncultured Hyphomicrobiales bacterium
TGCCAGAGAAATTGTTTTTATTTTCTGTTCCATACAAATTATCCTTGCAATAAACAAAATCAATCGTTATATTTGCGTTGTAAGTCCCCATCGTCCCTGCGCAAGCATACTTTGGGGTAAGTTTTTTTAGGGGGGGGCCTGAAGAAATCCGCGCCGCAAAGAATGCGGCCCGCGCGAAAATATTGTCCCGGCGGCCCGCGAAAGTCTTAATTTTTTACCTGTAATAATCATTCTTTTTCTGCCTGGAGCTTTTCCCACATTTCCGTAGCTTTCTGCTGCGCTTTCTCAATCTGCTTTGGAGATAGCTGAGCTTCCGCCTGATTGTAATAATTTACAAGATTCTGGTAAGATTCATTATCATCATCATCATTATCATTTTCGAAAAGCGATTTTGATACTGAAAAATATGCAAATGCTAAAACCAAATTTTTCTGGCAGCCCCAACCATTGTTATAATAAAAACCCAAGCTGGAATATGAGTATTTATCTCCAAGATCAGCGCCTTTTTTCCACCATTTAATAGCTTCCGAGTAGTTTTTGGGTACTCCGGTACCATTTTCGCTGCATGTTCCTAATTGCCTGCACGCGCTGATACTTCCCAGATCGGCAGCCTTTCTGAACCACTTTATGGCCTCGGAGTAGTTCTTAACAGTACCATTGCCATTATAATAACAGAGACCTACAGAGAATGTCGCATCTGCATGATTTTGTTCGGCAGCTTTTTTAAAAAGTGCGATTGCTTTTTGGAAATTATTTTCAACTCCACGCCCCGTGCAATACATAAGACCTAAGCTATACTGAGCGTCAGGATAGTTTTGATCAGCGGCGGCTTGATACCATTCCACTGCTGTTGCATCGTTATTATCGACACCAATGCCCAAATTATACATCATTCCAATCCTGTACTGCGCTTCCGAATTGCCTTGATCAGCGGCTTTTTCAACCCATTCCGCTGCTAATTTGTCGCTTTGCTCAACATCGTTTCCTTCAGCGTACATCCTGCCTAATTCAAACTGAGCATCTGAGTTGTCCTGATCTGCAGCCTTACGGATCAAATCAACCGCAGCGTTAATATCCCGTTTAACACTATTTCCCCGCTCATTTATAAAATCAAAAAGAAATTGAGCCTGATCCCTATCAAGCACAGCTGTATTTTCCAAAACAGCATTTACTGTAGAAAATTCCAGTCCGCCGCAATTTCCATACTTTTTCATCAGCCCCATAAGAAATTGAGCTTCATCATCTTCAAAATCTACAGCTTTTTGTATTAAAATTAAAGCTACACCACTATTTTTTTCTACTCCTTTGCCACTTGAATACATAATTCCTAATTTAAACAGGGCGTCCGAATTATCCATATCTGCAGCTTTTTTGTAGAATTTGAAAGCTTCGGAATAATTTTGCGTTACACCTGTGCCATTTTCGTATAATCTGCCTAAGCTTGTCATAGCATCTGAATTTCCCAGTTCCGCTGATTTTCTGTACCACTGCAGAGCATTCTCGTAACTTTGAATAATACCGTAGCCATTTTCATACATAAGCCCGGTTTTGTACTGTGATTCGGCATTTCCATGCTCAGCGCCCTGCTGATAAAACATTACGGCAAGATTGTCATTTTTCTCGACCAGTTCACCTTCAAAATAAATATCCCCTAAAATAACGCAAGCTTCGCTATACCCTGAATTAATGCCTTGCTTAAACCATAGAATGCCATTTTTTGCATCTTTGTTGATTCCCAGGCCCATGCAATACATGTATCCAAGACAGCATGACGCCCGGCCGTCTTTATAGCTGTTTGCAAGCTTCACGAGCCCGTCGTGGCATTGTTCGAAAAGCTCAGTAGCTTTATTAGCATCCTTGTTGAGCGAGGGAGTCCCTTCGTTGTAAAGCACCGCGAGGTTAAACAAGCCCATGGGATTGCTTTGTCCGGCGGATTTCTCTATCCATATCCTTGCTTTTTCTTTGTCCATTTTAACCCCGTCTCCGCTGAATAGCATTTCCCCGACCACGGCCTGCGAGTAGGGGTCGCCGGACTCGGCCTTTTTCAGCCATTCTTCGAATGTTTGCGCCGCGAGGCTGCCGAGCGAAATAAGGAGGGTAATTATAACAACGTAACAGCTTCTCATTTGATATCTCCTAAATATTAATAATTCAACTTGTTATCTGCATTCGAGGGATCAGGTTTACGACAATATTAAGTTAACAAAAATATACTTAATATCAAATCCGATTTTATCAATTGCTAATTTTTGCCGCTCATCTCAAAATCTTTTGTCAGCAAGTTCGTTTCCTCTTGTGGCGGGGTGCAGGCCATGTCGTTTTTTGGCCCGTGCCGCGCGTCCTCGTTTCCGTGGCAATGTGCAATAGTTTTAAAGAATTTGGTATATTTGCCATGTTGATTATGATTGAGTTGAATTAAAAAATTGGACCGGGTTATAATGAGTGAAGACGTTAGGATAATGTTTGCAGGGATAGCGAAAAAGTATGACTTGATGAACACGTTGCTCTCTTTCGGCATTCATCACAGGTGGAGACAGCAGGCAGTAAGGATATCCGGCGCGACGCACGGCTCGCAGGTGCTGGACTGCGCCTCGGGCACGGGCGATCTTGCCATCGAGTTCGCTTCCGTTGTGGGGCGCGAGGGCAAAGTGACCGCTACGGACTTCTGTTCGGATATGCTCGAGCTTGCAAAACCGAAGGCAGAGGCAAGGCACCTGAAGATAAATTTTCAGACTGCCGACGCGATGAAGCTTCCATTCCCGGATAATTCCTTCGATATTTCTTCGATCGCTTTCGGCATCAGGAACGTTGATGATCCGGTAGTGGCCATGAGCGAGATGGCAAGGGTAGTGAAGCCCGGAGGGAAGATAGTTATACTCGAGTTCGGCCAGCCCGAAGGTTTTTTCTCATTCCTGTACAGGATCTACAGTAAAATATACATGCCTCTCGTCGGCGCGCTGATAGCCCGCAACAAGGAAGCCTACACTTACCTGCCCCGCACTGCATCGCAATTCCCGTGCAAGCGGAAATTCCTCGCGCTGATGAGGGAAACGGGCAACCTGAGGGATTGCTCCTATCTGAAGCTTTCCCGCGGGATCGCGTTTATTTATGTCGGAACCGTGATCGAGTAGCAAAGAGAATGAACCTTAAACCCTGGCTTATCGCGACAAGGCCAAAGACATTGCCTGCCAGCCTGATGCCCGTTCTGATCGGGTGTGCGGCCGCTTTCAGCGACCACCACATCGATTATCCCATCATGGCTGTGACGCTTGCCTGCGCCCTGCTCATACAGATTATCACGAATTACGTGAACGAGTTCTATGATTTCAAAAAAGGTGCCGACACCGAGGAGCGTCTTGGGCCCGACAGAATGGTGGCGATGGGCAGGATTGCTCCCTCCGCCATGAAAAGGGTCTCGGGCGCGCTGATCGTGTTCACGTTCCTGCTTGGGCTCGTGATCGTTGCTCACGCGGGGTGGGTGATACTGCTCATCGGTGTGCTTTGCCTCCTCTTTGCCTATGCCTATACCGGCGGGCCTTACCCGTTGGCATACCACGGGGTTGCGGATATATTCGTTTTCATATTCTTTGGCGTTGTGGCCACGTCCGGCACTTTCTACGCGCAAACCGGGTACTTTTCGGCTGAAAGCCTCGTGGCATCTTTTGCCCCCGGCTTTTTCTCCATGAATATTCTTGGAGTGAATAACTACAGGGATATTGACACCGACGTAAAAGCGGGCAAGAACACGCTTTCCGTCCGCCTTGGCAAGAAGCGATGCCTGTTGCTCTATACTTTAATTACTATACTCGCATACTGCGTGCCGTTGATGCTGCTCGTGATGACAGGAAAATGGCTGCAGCTGCTGCCGCTCCTGAGCATGCCGCTTGCTGTTCGCCTGAATAAAGATTTACGGCATAAATCGGGCAAGGAGCTGAATCAGGTGCTCGCCGGCACGGGCAAGCTGCTTCTGATTTTCGGCATACTTCTCTGCCTGGGCTTCGTTCTGTAAGCTTGTCACCAGTTTTTTGATCAAAACCGCCGCATAATTTCCATAAAAGATCAAACAATTTTATATTAAACATGGTAAGGCATTTACGGCATTTGTTGGCCTTGTGCCACGCGGTGTTTTCTTTCGATCGGGCCTGAAAAATCCTCTCGTACTTCAAATAATTCTTGCATAACCCACGAATTCCTCTTATTTTTGTGTCCCCTTCGAGAGGGGGGA
>CAZIHB010000252.1:0-4218 GCA_964538535.1 uncultured Hyphomicrobiales bacterium
GACCCTCAGCCGGAAACTTTTTGCTGACAACTTGTAGAGCACTGAAGGGTCTCTCCTGCGGTTAACGATGTCCTCGTAAATAAAGGTAGCCGTCCATTTATCAACTAATTTGGCCCTGACGTATGTGGTATCCGTGAAGAACAGCCATGAATCATTTATAAATGATCTGTCGGGCAGTTCGAAATCCATGACGGCCTCGAGCGTATCATTGCCGGATGTAAATGGAGAGCCGACGGCCGAAATAGTCAAATACATACCCAGCTCCATGAAAGTGCCCTGAGGGCGCACGGTCATGCGGAAATCCGATATGCTGCCCCGATACATATTTCCGGAGACGCTCGGCTTCTGCACGGTCAGGCTCATTGATGCGTTCGCGTCGGCGTAACCTGCCGCAATCAATAAAAATAGTACGATGATCCTTTTAAAATGATCCATGACACACCTTTAGAATTGTGTATAGCAATAAACGTATATTACAGTAAACTGATAATAAATTTGATGCGGCTCAGGACATCATTGGTAATATATATAATAAATAATCAAATGCAAAATAAATTTATCAAAGAGGAAAAATTATTTTGCATTTTTACAAAATTTTCGGAGCAGGAGAATTAATGGTATCAACTGAGCATTTTCTGAAATTTGTTCATGCTGCCGCGCAACCCAACAGGAACTCGATCAAATTGAAGGCAGCCGATTTGCACTTATCGGGCATGACCGGGCCACCTGTTTTATTTTGAATTTAAACCCCGGGGATACACTATTTATTGGAATATATATCACCGGGCTTATGCAATTTTGAAGGATCCACGAGCACCAGCTCGGCCACCCTGAGCTTCGCGCTTCGCGAGCGAGGGTTTCGCTCCAGCTCTTCTTCCGATGGCACGACAGGTTTTGGGGTCAGAATCTTTAGTTTTGGCACGGCATTTGCTATATCTAACACGTCTTCGCGAGCGTATGAACGCTTCGGAGCTTTGTAGGAAAGTTCTTTGAAAATATTCTTTACGATCCTGTCCTCGAGAGAATGGTAGGAGATCACGACAATCCTTCCCCCCGGCTTGACGTGATCGGGAATGTTACGAAGAGTGTCCGCAAGAATATCCAGCTCTTTGTTTACTGCAATCCTGACCGCCTGAAACACTCTGGACAGCGATTTGAACCGCAATTTCGGCGGAACCGCCTCCTCCACAATCATGCGAAGCTCAAAGGTTGTTTTAAGAGATGAGGCGCGGCGGAATTCCCCAATTCGCCGCGCTATCACTCTTGCGAAAGGCTCCTCGCCATAGTCGCGAAGTATCCTTTCTATCGCGTCCTCAGAAGCTGAATTCAACAGGTCTTCCGCCGAAATGCCCTTAGAGCCGAATCTCATGTCGAGACGGGAATTCACCCTGTAGCTCAAACCAATCGATTTTGAGTCTAATTGCATCGAGGAAACGCCAAGGTCCAGCAGAAGCCCGTCAATTTTCCCCCATTCTTCAGCTATGCTGCATGCCATTCCGTAGCAATCGTTGATCAGAATAATTTTGCTCTCGGGCCCTTTTTCCAGTTCGTCTGCAAACTTCCTCTCGCAATGCTTTATGGCGATCGTGTCTTTATCAAAGGCCAGGAATTTACCCCCCGGTTCCAGCCTCTGAATAATCTCGCCTGCATGCCCTCCGCCTCCGAGCGTCCCGTCAACGTATATACCACACTTTTCAGTTATCAAATAGTCCAGCGACTCCTTGAAAAGCACGGGCAGATGATAGTCATATGCCTCTATCTTGCTTTCGTCGCCTGCCGCCCTCCGATGAGGGTGGGTCTCCATCTTTTTCTTTTTCATACCCTACAACACCATTACACGCGATGCCACAGCCTCGTAGGATTCGCTGTAACTGCCGAGATACTTCTCGAACGATTCAGGATTCCAGAATTCTATGTGGTCCACCATGCCGACGATCAGCACCTTGCCCTCTATGCCCGCGAATTCAAGAAGCTTCTTCGGCAGCATCACGCGCTGCTGGGCGTCGAGCCCCACTTCCTCGCTCCACATGAGAAGCATCCTCAAGAAATACCGGTTCTTCTCGTCGTACTGGTTCAACTTTTCAAATTTCTCTTCGTACTTCCGCCATTCGTCCATGGGATAGGCAACAATGCATTTTTCCTGGCCGCGGGTGACTGTGAACGTATCGCCCGCTTCCGGCGATACACTCTTGCGCATCTTTGCCGGAATGTTCACTCTTCCCTTGCTGTCGAGCGAAAACGTTTCCTGACCCTTGAAAAATGCCATCCTCTACGGCCTTCCTGCTACTGTTTGTCAACCTGTTTTTTTTGGAGGAACAACTTCCCCCACTTTCTCCCACTTTCTTTTATGCAATTATATAATTTGTTCTCAATAAACAAAATTTTCTTCAATCTTTTTTATTTTCGAATCTGCTTTTCTGCCTGAATCGTGATATAACACGAAGTTTCAGACAGGTTTATTCTTCTATTGCCGTTTAATTTCCTTGACAAATCTCGCGTTCAACCTTCGTCCCCGGTTTGTCAACCCACTCAATAACTCTCCAAAACTCAAGTAAATTCGAAATCGCATTACAAAGATAATAAAATTATGGGTAAATGTGGGAGATTTTGGCAGATTTTCCCTCAAAAACTTATCCCCATTTCCACATACTTATTCTGATCTTTGCAAGGCCATAGAATTCTGCAACAATTTCCTTCAGGGCTGCAATTATGGCCGCGGGAACAACCCGCGGGGAAATGCTTCTGGAATGCACGGATTTACTTTAAAAATGGACTGCCCGAACGTAAGAGAGCCGGATCATCACGAAAATAACCCGGCTCTCTTTTATAATTTGATTTTCAAAGGATGCAGCATCATTTGATGAACGACATCACCATGAGAATGGTGGACAAAGCCACTATCACCACAACGGTCAGCCAGCCTATAATATTGCCCAGAGGCTTGTTCGTGTGCTCACCCATTATCTCCTTGTTGTTCACGAGAAGCATCATGCAGACAAGTACAACAGGCAGCAACACGCCGTTCAGCACCTGAGACCACAAGGTGATCAGAATGAGCGGTGCACCGGGAATAATGATCACGACCATGGATATGAACAAAATCACCGTGTAAAGCGCGTAGAACTGCGGTGCCTCGTGCATTTTCTTATCGATGCCGGCCTCGAACCCGAATGCCTCGCAGACGTAGAACGCGGTGGCCACAGGAAGTATGGTGGCGGAGAAGATTGATGCGATGAAGAGCCCGAACGCGAATAAATACTTCGCCATAGCTCCGGCAAGAGGCTCGAGTGCCATGGCGGCATCGCGCGCCTCGACTATCTTCACGCCATGCACGTGAAGGGTGGAGCCGCAGGCCACGATGATGAAAAACGCGACCACTACGGTAGCAATACAGCCGACAACCACATCGGCCACTGTGAATTTGTAATCCTCGATCTGAAGGCCCTTCTCAATAACGGAGGACTGCATGTAGAACTGCATCCAGGGCGCGATCGTCGTTCCTATTATTCCGATTACAATAACAAGGTAATCAACATTCATCTCGACGTCGGGCCTGATTATGGCCGTGCCAATCTCATTCCAGTTCGGATGCCCCATTATGGCCGAAACCACGTAAGTGAGCAGGAACAGGCTGAATATTAAAAATACTTTCTCGGCAAACTTGTAAGTGCCCTTCACAACGAGTATCCACACGGCAGCAGCCGAGAGCGGCACGGAAATATACTTGCTGACTCCGAATATTTCCATCGAGCCGGCCACACCGGCAAATTCGGTTGTAGTGTTGCCGATATCCGCCACGAGCAGGCCGATGAAGATAAAGAATGTGATTTTGACACCGGCATTTTCCCTGATGAGATCTGCCAGCCCCTTTCCAGTGACTATTCCCATGCGGGCATTCATTTCCTGAATGACAAGCAGGACGATAAATGCAGGAATCAGCGTCCAGAGCAGCGCATAGCCATAGTTGGCACCTGCCACGGAATAGGTGGTTATCCCGCCGGCATCATTATCGACGCTTCCGGTTATAATTCCCGGCCCCAATACTGCCGCGAAGAGGGCAATATTTCTCCAAATCGAAGCTTTTTTTATTCTTGTAATCAACTTTTGCCCTCCATGCCTTATGCCCTGAATTTTCTTGATTTAAGCAGCGTGAACACCACGTCGTCAATGATCACCATGCCAAGCATTTTATTATCTTTATTAACTACGGGGATGGCA
>CAZIHB010000253.1:0-4217 GCA_964538535.1 uncultured Hyphomicrobiales bacterium
ACCTTGACAACCCGATTGCAAACAAAATGGCCATGAGCATTTTCAAGGATCCCGTTTGGCTTGGCGACACGACGATTCTCAGCCTGCCCGTGATGAACGGTTTCCGCCTGAGCCTGAAAGACTATACCGGGTTCAGGATAGATGGCGAACCGCTTGAGAAATTCGCGATGGATAAGGCCTCCCACAGGTATCAGGTGAATCGGGCAGGCACCGGCAAGCCGTTCGCGTTTCAAATACTTGATTCGGTTTATAGCGTGTCGAAGGAAATCGTTGAAGGGCGGTACGATGATAATAGCGGCAGCCTGACCGTGACGATTGAGCAGGTGGAGGACACGCTTGTAAATATATGCGGGGCCGAGCTGAAATCAAATAAGGACGGCAGCGTGCAGGTGCGCCTGAAAATGTCTCTGCTCGTGAAGGATTCCGCCGCGTCAAACGGCTCGAAGAATATACTTTACGACATACATCAAATCGGAATAGCCGAGAATAACAAGTTTGTCTGCCCGGATTCGCTCGTTTGCAACGAGACTTCCGCGATGCCGGCGGCCATCGGCATCGCGATTGACGCCTCGGCCAGCATGCAGGAGCCTATCAGCGAGGATGACTACACTTCCCGCCTCGATGCGAGCAAACTTGCAATCAAGCAGTTGATCAGCCAGATGAAAGTGAGCAATGTGCCTCTTGATTCCATTTTTATTCTATCTTTTTCAAACAGGGTGAAACTCCTTCAGGACTGGACCAGCGACAAAGCCGCGCTCAATAATGCAATCGATGCCGTTCAGCCCGACTCCGCCACGTGCTTCTACACGGCCCTCATTCAGTCTCTCGAAAAAGTGAAGGCACACCAAAATCCGCAAAAAGCAGTGATCGCCCTCACCGACGGGCAGAACACCCGGGGGCCGGTCTGGAGCGAAAAGGCGCTGCAGGAAATCTCAGCGAAATACAAGGACATCCCGCTCTATATTATTTCCCTTTCCATGACTGATTCAGAAGCCGACAAACTTGCGCGCGACACTATGAACATGCTCATTCAATTCTCCCCGCAGAAAAAGTTCTTCTCGATAAACAACAGGGACTCGCTTCAGAATATATACTCCCTTGTCAGCAATGAATTGCAGACAGACGGCTGCTGCTCGATATACTTCAGGAGCACCCCTTGCGGCGGCGAGAACAACTCGCGGACAATACGCCTGCTCTTCGTCAAGGACGGAAAGATAATGGAACGCGTGATTACCATAAACTGCCCGACTGTCGCTTCAGTTGACGACCAGGGAGAAATCCGCGACAAAAAACCTTCCATCGAAGTCTGCCCCAATCCCTTCAGTAAGCTTGCCACATTGAAATACCGCACTGAACTTCCCGGCATGGTAAGCATCTACCTGACAGATTTTTACGGCAACAAGGTTAAAAGTATCTGCAATGAATACCAGGAAGAAGGCTCCCACGTTTTCAATATCTTCGGCGAAGCTCTCTGCTCCGGGGCTTACCTGGCGGTGGTTGAATGCAACGGCATGGCAATATCCCGCAAAGTTGTTATAGCACACTGACAGGATGAAACCATGAAAACAATAACAACGCTGTTCTGCGCGGTAATCCTTTTCGGATTAATCCTGCCTGCCGGCAATGCCTCCGCTTATAATTTGATCATCAGCAATGCTGTCATTGCCGATAGCGGAAAGGCCGCGGCCGCGGTCAGGGTGGTTGACGACAACGGGCTGGCAATCGATAATCTTAAGCCTGAAGACTTTATAATCACGGAAGGAGATTCCGTCCATAATGCACTAAGTTTAGATTGCCCCAAATCAGACACTTTAAATAATATTTCGGCAGTGCTGACAATGGACATCTCCGGCTCAATGCAGGATGATAACAGGATAGAGATTGCAAAGTCGGCGGCAAGAGCGTGGATTGAAGGGCTCTTCGCGATAAAATCCCCATCGGAATGTGCAATCACTGCCTTCAGCGAATCGAGCGAAATTATATCTCACTTTATCGATAATCAGCATATTCAGAATAAATATATATTAAATTCAAGGCTTACGGGATTATATCCCCAGACGAACACCAATTATGATGCTGCTCTGAATTGGGATGAAACAGGCGGGCTGTCGCTGCTGAGCAGGGGCAGATACAGCAAAATATTAATATTCCTGACTGATGGCTTCCCAAGCTATGATTTCGATTACAACAAAGTGCTGCGCACGGCAAAACAAAATAATATATCAATCTATTGTGTGACTCTCGGCATGGAAACTCCGCAATTCCTCAGGCAGATGTCGCTGGCAACGGGCGGGGAATACTTCCCTAACGTCACTTCGATTGCCGAAGCCGTCAGAGTATATAAGAAAATTCTCAGCATATCAATGTCGAAGGCTCCTTGTTCGCTTAAATGGAAGCCGGCTTCAAAGTGCGGTCAAATCCGTATCGACATACCGCATCTTGCACTCCAAAAGTTCATCAATTATCAGATTAATTCCGACAGTCTGCCAAGCCTTTCTTTTAATTCCTACGTGCAGTTCGGCGCCGTAAAAAAAAGTCTCGTGAAGGACACGCTGCTGAATATCGTGGCTTTGAACGACACGATAAAACTGAGCGGTGTGAAGCTTAACAGCACTGCATTCAAAGTGCTGAATGATACTACAGAATTTACTACGCCGAAGGACTCGCTTAATTACAGGGTGCTGGCACCGGGAGACACATTCGCTCTGAGGCTGAGATACACGCCGGAGGAGAACATAAGCGCTGCAACGCTTGAGATCCTGTCGGATGCCTGCATCGGAAGGTTTATAAGCATTAACGGCGGCGAAGTGCATGATACGCCTGCTCAGCCCGAGGTGCGCGACGGTATGTTCACTGCTTCAATCCTCACCGAAGTGCACAGCCTGGACAATTTGAACTTTTCCGGATATAATGCAGGGCTCGGACTCCAGATTTATCTGCTTGATCGGCTTGCAATCAGATTATCATACGGCCAGGCCAATAATGAATCCTCGCACAAGCTCACCGATATAAGTGAATCTTACGAGAAAGCCCGGAGTTATTGCGGTATGCTGAGATATAACCTGGGGAAGCGCCTGAACGTAGTGGGCTATTTATCAGCTCTCTATAAGTATTCCCGGACTGAAAGCAGCACTACATATATCGACGGCTACCACGCAGGGTCAAACGGCACGGCTCAAAGCGCGGGGCTTTCGCTCGGGGCCGAATGGTTCCCCTGGCACCACTTTGGGGTGGGATTAGAATACTTCGCCGGTGCCACGATCTACAAAGCCAACAAAGTCAGCGGATTCGGAAAAACAAAGGAAATACCGACCTTCGATAACTCGAGCGCGTTATTGAATTCGAAAATCAATTTGATAATCTCTTACTATATTAATTAATAAAAGGATATTTGAAATGAAAAATTTACTTTTTATCGCTCTGGCAATAGTTATTGCCACATCAAGCCTGCAGGCGGAAACAAAAAATACCAGGAACTCAAAGGGCGCCGGAGCAATTTTATTCAACCTGAACGGGCTGAGCGTCCTTCAGGCCGGCAACTATGGCGGCGGGCTCGGGTTCGAGTATTTCTTCCTCAATGGCATGGCGGCGCGCGTCGGCATCGGATTCAACATGTATAACGAGAGCACCCCGTCGCCGGCGGCCAACGGGGCTGCCAGGAAAATCAGCTCATCCGAATTCCAGATTACTCCGGGCGCCAAATGGAATTTCAGTTCCAACACTACAATCACGGCGTATATCGGTATCGAGGGGTTATTCAAAACAACCGGCTCGGAATCGGAAGGAGCGAATTTCTCGAAGGACGACCCCAAGACAACCAAAAGCACGAGCGCGTTCGGCGCGAGTGCATTCCTCGGGGCAGAATGGTTTGCCTGGGAAAACGTCAGCCTCGGCGCGGAATACAAACTGACGTGGCAATCTGAAAGTGGCAGCACGAGCACCAAGACCGGAGGCGCGGAAGAATCATGGGATCTGCCGACCACGTCAAGCTTTGGTCTCGGCGCCGCGCAGTATAATTTCACGATAAAATTCTATTTCAATTGATCACTCAAGGCCGCGGGCAGGGTCACGGAAGTCCCCTGCCGGCCTTGCAGATTGAACTATTTCGGGCATCTTGGCAGGCATTGAATTCGTTACTGCATTTTCCCCCGGAAATATATTTCAATAAAATTTCAGTCAGGCGTGAAAAAATAGCCAGGTGAAATGTATAGATGTGA
>CAZIHB010000254.1:0-4217 GCA_964538535.1 uncultured Hyphomicrobiales bacterium
GTCGCCCTGCTCGCCACCCTCAAGGCCGGCGCCGCCTACCTGCCCCTCGATCCCAACTATCCACCCGACCGCCTCCAACACAAGATAAAGAATAAGGCGCGAAAATATTATTTCGGCAACCATAATTATTTCTGACTGTAATATACATGATGCACTTTAAATATAAAAGTTTTTTATTTCGATTCGCGGCAATATCAGCAGATCGTTCAAAGCAACGGCAGCACACCTTTATTTTCTTATTTGCAGTCATTTACTTGCAGGGCCGGCGCCGGCTGTTCAATTTAGCCGTTTTGTCCTGAACTATTTTTTTCTTGTTTCGGCACTCATCTTATCGTTATTATTTTACCGCTTTGTCCTGCTGGCATCAACACGGATAATAAGGTCCGAGCCATGGCTGTTAAATTACTTACCATGGCCCGGAGTTCTCGATGCTGAATGTGCTATTTAGCTACGATAAACCTGCATGACAGAGAGATGCCATTCGAGAACAGCCTCAGTACATACACTCCCGCGCTCAAGTTTTGCACATTTTTATCCAAATTGTACTCATTAACGCCCGGGCTGCTGAAGCCGTCGAAGACCTTTACAATTTCGCGTCCGAACGCATCCATCAGTACAAGGCTCAGATGTCTGCTATCACCGGTTTCAACCATTACTGATGCAGAATTAACACATGGATCAGGGACGACGCCGATCAGCTTGAGCCCGCCGCGAATGTCCTCCACTCCCAGCTTCACTTCAGGCTTTACGGTAATATGAACAGACACGCTGCTCGAGCCGCACCCGTTCTCTGCGATGCACTCGTAATTTCCTTCATCTGAAAGCATTGCACTATCCTTTGCAAATACACTGCCTGTAGCTTTATCAATAATTTCCCCATCCTTCCACCAAGTGTATTTAGTGTTGGCCGGGTTGCTTGTTTCCACTTCAAGGCGAATTTTCTTATTCTCCTCTATCGTGATCATTTTATCAGGAGTGGAGTTGAAGATTGGCTTTGATAGCACTTCCAGATCAACCTGCCCGCTTGCTGCCGTCATGTTAATAGGCAAAGCCGTGGCCAGACAGCTGACTTTGCCGTTCATCCAGGCTTCCGTTGCTTTTATTATCAGCTTCGGAGAAAAAGCTCCGACGATATTATCATCATCAGCCAAAGGGTTGCCGTTTAGCATCCACCGATATGAAGTAATCAGGTCTTGGCCTACTACTTCGGTTTCGAAATTGAAAGCTGCCGAATCTCCCCGGCAGACTGAGATTCCGGCCGGCCTGGTTATGATGTTGATTCCGGGCCCTTTTATAATCTTAACGTGCCGCGATGTGTCATTGCCGCATAGTCCCTTGACCACGCAGAAATAATATTCATCCGGGCTGTCAACCGCGGTGAAGTAGCCGTCAGTGATGTCTCTTATACTCATAATGGGAGATTTTGCCCCCGAGAGCCTGTCGTCGTTCGATAGTTCACTTGTTTTCCCGCCCTTGATGCGGAACCACTGATATTCGTGCTGATAGAAGGGCGGCACAATTCCCTTGAAATGTGCTTCCAGACCGATGGAGACATTGTCGCCGCAATTCGCGTACTTTGATTCGGGCTCAAGCGATATTTCGGTTTTCTCGATGATGTAAAGCATTGCTTCGTCGGATTTTACGGTTCTTTTTCCGTTGCAGTCGATCACATCCAACTCGCAATAATAGCTCCCGATATCATTATAGTCGGATTTGTTGAATGTCAGCACGCTTGTCTGTGCCGATGGATTTGATTTAGGATCAATAGCCTTGCCGTCTTTGAACCATCGATAAGAATTTAAGAGCCCTTTGCCCGAGACCATGAACTCAACTCTCTCATTCTTGCAGACAAGAGCAGACTGAGGCTGCTTTGTGAAGGCAAAGTTGACAAGCACGAATACTTCAACGGTATCGGTATATGCAATATTTTCGGAACAGGATTCAATTCCCGTTATCATGCATCTGTATTTCCCGCTCATCCATGGCTCGTTCCCATTGATAGTCAAAACGGACTTATTATTGTCAAGATCCATGAACCCTGTGCTCGTAAGCTTCTGCCAGTTGTAGCCAACAACCGTGCCCTGAACACTTGCCTTTAGATTCAACTTTGTATCTTTGCAAACATAGTATTCAGCCGATTTGTTGCCTTGTTCATCATTGATTGCGGGATTGCTCAGTGGAGCGCCATAATAAACACGGCAGACACGCGTGTCGATGATCTTGTTGCTGCAATAGCCCGGAGTGTATATTCTAAGGAAGTACTCACCGAGCATTTCCCCCGCTTGGCCGGAATCTTTCAGGATCAGCTCGTTTCCGGCTGCACCGGTGACAGGCATAAAACTCTTACCGCCGATTTCCTTCCTGAACCATTTCAAGCTGTCAATTGTGCCTGATAACTCCGCTTTTAACGTAAGGCTGCTGCCATAGCACAATCCGGACTGAGCCGGCAGGTTGCCAAATATTTTTACAGGGTTGTTGTAAACGAAGTCGATTATTCTCGAGTTCAGCGTCTTTTGCCCGAATCTGACATCAACTTCGTATTTTCCTCTTGTTTCGGGCAATATCGTATCATAATGCAGATTAGGCCCGTCAGCAGATGTGATTGATTTTCCGTCTTTTTTCCAGTCATAGGAGAAACAAGAAGAATAATTTCTCGAGTTGACTTTGTCTTCGAATCCATCTATAACGGGCTCGACAACAAGGTCAAGGCTGCTCGTTGGCTCGCCCGAGCAGTAGTACTGTTTCTCGGGTATGGAGTAGAGGTCCTTTGCAAACTTAAAGTTTAGTGGCACAACTTCATCTGCACCTATATGAGTAATCTCCTTTCTCAGCAGTCCGTCCATATCCATCGGAGCATTACCAAGCCTTGGCGCCAGAAGTGTAGTGTCTGTGATTGATTTCCCGGATAAATGAGAATCCCTGCTTCCAAGAAATTGTATTGTGCGCTCAAGCGACGTTGAATCGCTGTTGAGACTCTTTTTCCAATCGGAAAATTTATCTAAGTCGCTCAATTGATTATTATCATAAGCAAATTTTGGATTCGTTGCCGACGAGTTGTCGTAGATATTGTGATCCAGCTCGGTAAATGGCGCCGTGTGGCTCACGTAATAAATATAAGCCTTCGAACCGCTATTAGCGCCCTGAGTCTGGTTGACAAGTAAATTGTTTCTAAGCTCAATATTCGAGGCAAGATATTCACCCACAAAAATGCAGCTTGTGTGGCCCTCGCCGCCCTTCAAGGATCCGATTGTGTAATCTCCGTTCAGCCTGATCGTGTTGTTTGCAATCAAGAGCCCTTTGGGTTCAAGAATTGATATGCCGAACAGACCGCACCCAAAGTAGTCCGTCATGGCATTAACCATTTTTAGATCTGCAATTGTGTTGTTAGTTATTTTCAAATCGCCGCCATACCCGACATATATACCCGCGATAGAATGCTTCATCTCTTCCGTCGTGCTGTATATGCCGGATATTCTGTTGCCGTCAACCGTAATGCCGCGCGTATCTTCAGCATCAGCACCGCCAATCGATATACCGGCCACCATGATATCGTCATTTGCGTTCTGCGCCTCTCCGACGATATTATTCAGGATCCTGATGTTCTTTCCGCTGAATTGCTCAATGCCAAAATTTTTGAAATTGCTGATATTATTTTCGGACACGACACAGTTTTTGGAATTATATATAAACAAACCACCGCCCCAAACTATGTCAGTGCCTATGTAATTGTTTTTTTTCAATTCCACTTCGTCGCAATAAGTCACTTTTGCTCCGCCATATCTTGTGCCGACAAAAGTGTTGCCCGATATATCGCACTTACTGACATAAAATAAGTTTATCCCGTGGCACCAGATAAAATCTTGTTCAGTTGTTGAATACGATCCGAAAAAATTGTTTTTGATTTCGAAGTCGCCAAGCATTTGTTCTTCGCTGAATCCGGTGGCAAAAACGCCGTGCAAACAGCTTGTGATGCTATTGTTTTCAATAAGTATGTGATTGGTGCCATGAGCTCCGTAGCACCCTCTCAGGTTTTCTCCGCCGATAAATATGCCGTAGTTAATGCTGGTCATCGTGTTGTCTCCATATGTCAAGGCATCTTTGATGAACATCGTGCAATTTTTTATGCTTGAGTTGCTCACCCCATCTCCGTCATTGGTGCTCTGAAAGTAGATGCAAGCCTGGTCATTGTTCTGGTCGTATTTATTTATCAAGTGCAG
>CAZIHB010000255.1:0-4197 GCA_964538535.1 uncultured Hyphomicrobiales bacterium
TGAGTATTGCGGCCGGGCAGATGACTCAACGAAACAGAAAACAACTAAAATCAATATCAGGATAATAATATTTTTCATCTTTCCACCTGCTCATTTTTGCGAATCCCGTTATTATAACAAGAGCTTCAACAAAGTGATTTCATTGAAGCCCTCTCGACAGCCAAATCGTCACGAGCTATCTTTTCAGATAACCGAGCGAGTTATCAAGCAACGCCATATAGTATCTCGGGTTGTGGACTCCCCAGCTCCTGTCCGATGCCAGTATCAGATAGTTGAAAAGCACTCCGGCATCACTCGGGTAATAATTCTTTGGATAGATCAGGTCGTTCTGGTAGGCTCCCGCGCTCTTGGTTGTGTCCAGCCACTTTTTCGCCGCGAGCAGCCCCCTCAGTTCGGCCATTTTTGTTTTTACGGTTGACTGTATTCCACCGATATCAAAACTGGTGGCACTGAAGTGGCAGCTCTTGCAGGCAGCGACATTCTGCACTACGCTCCCCTCAGACTCGCCTGAAGCTTTGAAAGTATGCCCGCCATAACTGTTCCCGAATGCAGTGGCCATATGGCATTTCACACAGCCATCCGGAACGGTTTTGTGAGGGCTCGAGCCGTCGTATGCAACCAATCCGGGAATTTCATACCCGCCCCTGGCTCCGATGATATTGGTTACCGGCCCGTGATGCGGCCCCCATCGGCTTGATGATAATTTGATTGAATCTGTGGCGCCAACTGCCGGGAATGGTGATACACTCCGAGCCTGATGGCACTTGCCGCACAAATTGCCGTCACCGGCAAAATCTACCGTTCCGCCGCCATGACGAAGCGTTATGGCGTTTGTATAGATCAAAGCAAAGTCTGTTGAATCGAACTTCTGATGAATCTTGTGGCAAGTCCGGCAATTAATATTTGCTGGGTCACTCACTGTAGCCAATGTCGAGTCAAGCCCGGATTTGGCACATTCATTGAATCCCTGGCTCGTGTGGCAGGGGGCGCATTGTGTGGTGTTCCGCTCGAAGGCTGAACCGGTGGCATGCAGCGAAGTCTCCCATTGCAGCCTCTTCGTGTAGATCTCGCTTGAAGAATTGTGGCATTCGGCGCACTTTGTGGAGCCATCTGCCCCATCTTTCCCGTTTGCCCCGCTTGGCCCTTCGGGCCCCGTGCAGGATAACACGGTTATTATCAAGGTGCAGGCCCCCAATAAAACCGATATCCGTTTTAATTTGTCTCCAAATCTCATACAACACCCCGCGAACAATATGAAACAAAGAACAGAATATTTTATCCCACTATTTCAAAATTGACTACCGGATTCAAATTTCAGTACAATTCGGATTTGGTTCGGCTGCTCCGAAAATTATTAATAATCAAATTTTAAACTTACTATTTACCATTGATTTTGCTTACGAACTATTGTAGATATTATTGTCTTTTTTTAAGGTTGTTTTGCTTCTCTTCATGGTTTTCGACTGAGCGGATTATTGCCCCGGGTTTTATTATTTCAGCGGCAGCGTTATAATAAATTTTGTTCCCGCACCCTTCTTGCTTTCAACGGCAATTGTGCCCTTGTGAAGCATGATTATATGCTTCACTATTGACAGGCCCAGCCCCGTGCCGCCAACCTTTCGCGAACGTGACTTATCTACCGTGTAGAATCGCTCAAATACTCTCTGCTGGTCCTCGCGGGGTATCCCGATTCCAGAGTCCGCGACTTCAATTACGGCTGTCTCGCCTGTATTAACTGCTGAGATTGTCACGCCGCCGTAATCGGTGTACTTAATGGCATTATCAATCAGATTGACAAACACCTGCTCGATACGGAAATTATCCAGCATGATCTCGGGCAAATCCGGGGCAATGCGCATATCCAGATATAATTTTTTTTCTTCGATCTTGGGTTCGAAAATTCTGACAACATTTTCCAAGAGAAGTTTCAGGTTCGTACTCACTTTCATCAGCTTAGTCCTGTCTTCTTCAAGCTCGGATAGTGTCAACAGGTCCTGCACGATATTTACAAGCCGGTTGGTATGGCGCTTGATAATATCGATATAGTGCAGTGAATCTTCGTTTGTTGTCTCTTCCTCAAGCGTCTCCACGAAGCCTTTGATTGCTGTAAGCGGTGTACGAAGCTCGTGCGAAGCATTGATAATGAAATCTTTCTTTATCTGTTCAAGCCGCTTGCTCACCGTTATGTCGTGAAGCAGGAACACGATCTCATTCTTCGACTCGATATAGTTGGCACTGCACAGGAAGTACTTGTCGGCCAGCCTCAAATCGCTCGTGAAACTCTGTTTCCGTGCTATCATCGAGTTGAATAGCTTCGCGAATGATGGTTCCCTGACAACTTCCCAGAAATACTTGCCTTCAATTTCCACGTTGTTATAAATATTCCTGAAGGATTTGTTGGCAAGCAGAATCATCCCGAAATGATTCGTAACGAAAAGCCCTTCCTGAATGGATGAAATCAGTGCTGAGAATTCTTCTTTTTGCGAAGTCACTTTTTCAAAAAGTTCCTTCAAGTGAGCGGTCATGAAGTTGAAGTTGTCTGCAAGGTCCTTAATTTCATCCCTGCCCTTGATTTTCACTTTTGCATCGAATTCCCCTTTTGCAACTTTTTTTGAAGCATTGGTGATCAATGCAATCGGCCGTGACAGCCTTCTCGTGAATATCATAACTCCGGCCAGTGCTATAAAAATTGCAAACACGGCCACCCTTATTATATCATCGGCAAGCTGATTTGTTATGTGGTTGATATCGCTTAAGTAGAGGCTCACCCTTGATACGGCCGCGACTCTGCCATCAATGTCCACGGGCACGGCCACATAGAGCATATCGTTGTGAAGGGTCACGCTCCGGCGCGTTTCGTTTCCCACGCTGTCGTGAAGCGCTTTGGCAACTTCAGGCCTCCCGGCGTGGTTGTTCATGCTCGAAGGAATTGCCCAAGAATCAGCCACCACGGTGCCGTCATTCTTGATTATTGTTATTCTTGTCTTTATTCTTTTGCCGATCCTGTTGACGTACTTATCAAGGGAGACATAATCACCCGAGGCTATCATGTTAACGGCGTTATCTGTGATTGTATAATTCAGGTTAGTCAGATTCTGAATAACTGTTTCGATATATTGCCGGCGTGTGGTTTGATATGTAAAAAATAGGATAAAGCCCGCCAGCACGATAATCACAAGCAGATAGCCGGCAAAGATTTTCGAGGAAAGCAGCTTCATTTTCTATTCTTCCAGCTTGTATCCGATTCCACGGATATTTTTGATATACTTGCCTGCTTCGCCGAGTTTTTCCCTCAGGTTCTTTATATGGACATCAACAGTCCTGTCGAGCACTCCCTTTTCCTGCACTCCCAGATAGTCCAGTATTCTGTCGCGTGAATAAACCCAACCCTTTCTCTCGGATAGCAGCTTCAAAATCCTGAATTCAGTGGAGGTAAGTTCCACCCGGTTTCCATCAACAGAAACTTCGTATTTCTGAACATCTATTTCAAGATTGCCGCCAATCTTGATTTTTTGTGTTTTTACTGCTTTCTCGTCTCTTCTCAGCACGGCTTTAACCCGCGCCACCAGCTCCCTTGGGGAAAACGGTTTCGTCACGTAGTCATCCGCGCCGAGTTCCAGGCCGAGTATTTTGTCCATCTCGTCGGTTCTTGCCGTCAGCATGATAACCGGAAGGTTTGCGAACCTGTCTTCTTTCTTCAGGAATTTGCATATCTCGAAGCCATCGGCATCCGGCAGCATAAGATCGAGTATCACCAGATCCGGGATGTTGTTCTTCAGAAATTTAAAAAGCCCGTCGCCATCGCCGAATGTTTTAACCTTGTATCCTGACTTGACAAGATGAAGAGACACCAGCTCTACTATATCAGGCTCATCATCAACAAGCGCAACGACTTTTGCCCCGGGAGACTGCAGTGGTAAAGCGGTCTCAAAGTTCTTTCTGTTATCTTCAGACATTTTGTTCTGCTTCTATGTTTAACATGCGCCATTCCATCATGGCAAAAATACGCCGAAATTGTAAATCCGGTGTTAAGATGCGTTCAAGCAGCTGTTAACATCGCGGCGGCCCGCCCGTGCATCACTTCCTCGCGTCAAGGCTGTTTGATTCCACGAACGAATGAAATGATATCATCGATCGTGCCATGAAAAACGTTACCTTGTTTTTCATACTCAGCCGGGACGCATCTGCCCTCGCCCT
>CAZIHB010000256.1:0-955 GCA_964538535.1 uncultured Hyphomicrobiales bacterium
CCGGAACATCAGTTTCAATCTTTTTGATATAAATCGAACCGTAAAGAGCCGGGTAAACAATTGGCGCGAGAAGAAATACCATGATCAGGTTCTGATCTTTCAGGATTTTCCGCAGCTCGTACCTGATTACTTTGAAAAAATTGCTTATGGATTTCATAATTGTTGTCAGATTAATTCTTATAGTTTTACAATTTTGCGGACAAACACACCGACCCTTGTTTGCAGCAAAAAGACTCCGCTCCACAAGACAATACCGATCAGTATAAGCGGGCCCAACCCTATCGTCGTCGGTTTGTTGAATATATAAATCGGGAAATATGCATCAAGGAAATGAGAAACCGGGATCAGGTTTGACAGCACCACAACCCAGTCGGGCATTCCCCAGCGCGGGAAAGTATATCCGCTGAATACGAATGCCGGCGCATTTATCAGGAGCAGAAGCTGCGAGGCCGTCACAAGATTCTTGAAGAATATTGACACGAAGGCGCCCATTCCCATCGATACATATGTAAATAGAAGAGTTAGGAGCATCAGAAACATGATCTGGTCATTGACTGGTATTCCGGTGAGAGGGAAAATCACAGTATAAATCAGAATTGCAGCCAAAGTGTTTGCAACAAGAAGAGGTGTGATTTTGCCGATGAAATATGCCAGTCGATGCCCTTTCCGGGGAATAATCCGGCCGGCTTCGCTTTCTCTTCTCTGCCTGTAAATCCACAAAGTAGAAAAGCTTGCCGACATCTGCAGAATTGAGACTATCATGCCGGGGATCAGGTAAATGCCATAGCTCAGGTGCGGGTTGGAAAGAACATAGGTGGCCGCACTCGATGGCACTGCCCGGTCATAGGCTGCTTCGGGTAAATATCCCTTAGCTTCGAGCCTCTTTATCTGAATACCGGAGCTGACTGTCATGACACTTTGCGCGATCGCACGATAGCCTATCTTTGTATATATC
>CAZIHB010000256.1:965-4191 GCA_964538535.1 uncultured Hyphomicrobiales bacterium
ATGCAGGCACCGTTCGAAATCACGTTCACGTTGGCAGTCTGCCCGAACTTTACTTTCTTTTCGATCCCGTCTTTCAGAATAATTGCGATATAGGTTCGCCCTGCCAAAAGTGATTGCTTTGCTTCATCCTCGCTGTGCGTGATTTCCGTTACTTTCAATGCCTGTGTGGCATCGACATATCTTGTGATCATCCTCGAAAGGCTTGAATTATCGAG
Source organism: uncultured Hyphomicrobiales bacterium (assembly GCA_964538535.1). Lineage (GTDB taxonomy): Bacteria > Bacteroidota > Ignavibacteria > Kapaibacteriales > UBA2268 > CAZIHB01. The sequence continues at coordinate 1,181 of CAZIHB010000256.1, forward strand.
ATCCACAACAGTCACCGGGATGTCTTCCACGTACCCGTGCTGAAATGCCGCCGAAAGCACCAACCATGCCATCATTGGCAGCACGAGGGCTGATATCACGGGCAGGGGAGCCCGCTTCAACAATCTCATTTCATTGATAAAGAAGTAATATGTTCTTTTTGCAAAATTCATGTCAACTCGTCAGTATAATTATTTTAAATGGTTCAGGTCGAAACTGACAGTCATGCCCGGGCGCAAAGATTCGATATTCTTGTTGACAGGCCTGAGCTTGACGGTGAACGAACGGACGTCGAATGTTGCTTTATCTTTCGTGGCACGCCAGTTTGCAAAGTCGGACATAGCCGCGAAGCTTACTACTTTGAATTCTTCGGTTCTGCCAATGCCGTGAATTTTGCCCTTAACCACCATTCCGATTTTCAATTTCTCAAGTTCGGTGGCGGGCAAGTTCAATTCGGCCCACGCATCCTGCGGGTCGATAATTGTGATAACCGGATAGCCCGTGGCGACAAGCTCGCCGGCATCGGCATATCTTTTTGCCACGATTCCTTTATACAGGCTGAAAACCGTCGATTCATCCATGTATGACTTAGCCTCGTTCAATGCTTCTTTTGCCCTGTCATATTGCCCGAGGGCCATCTGCTTTTCTTCAATCCGGGTGCCGCTTTTTGCCATGTTGTACTGCGACAGGGCCGCTTCCATCTGGGCCCGTGCACCGCTAAGTTTTTGGTTGGCTACGTCGAGCTCCTGATCAGATATCAGCTTATCATTGTGGAGGTTCTTCATCCTCTTGAATGTTTTTTCTGCCAGTTCGAATTGGCTTTTTGCCGCGGAATAGCCCTTTTCGGCCATATCAATCTGTTCCTGACGCGCCCCCTTGAGTGACATGCTGTACTGCGCCTGGGCAGATTCAACAGCACCTTTTGCCTGGTTTACTTTGGCCTGAATTTCTTTCATGGTCAATCTGAAAAGTGGCTGATTAATTTCTACGGCGTCACCTTCATCCACGCCGATCCATTCCACTCTGCCGGGTATTTTGCTCGCAACGTCATATTCTCTCATCTCGATCTGGCCGGTGCGGATCATTTCTCCATCTTTGTTTCCGCATCCCGTCAATACAGTGCCCATGGTGGCAGCAATAGCAATTGTTCCGAGTATTTTCTTTGCAAACGATATTTTGCTTGATTGTCTCATTTTTATTTTTGCCTTTTTATTGGTTTTTAAATCAATATTATTGCTGAGAATACCAGAATTCGATAAACTCGTCGAGCCTGCCGACAGTTTTGAACAGCTCGGCCATGTTCTGATAGTAATCATTAAGCGATTTGATGCGCATCAGCTTTATTCCCTCGAGTGCAAGCCTCGCGTCGATTGCTTCAAGCGAAGTCCCCATGCCGGTGTCGAACCTTTTTTCGTTAAGTTTCAAATTTTCTTCGGCCTGCTCCAGCGATGCATCAAGCTGCATGTATCTGTCCTCGGCAAGCTTCATTTCCATAAAACGGCTGCGAGTGAGCAGCTCAAGCTTGCGATGCACCTCGTCGGTCATCAGCCGGATGCTTTCGGATTCTGCCCTGGCTTCCTGGTAGTTGTATTTTCTCCTCAGGCCGTCAAATACCGTAAAATTGGCGCCCAAGCCGATGCCCCACTTCGGATCGACATTTTTCACAACATAATGATCGAACACATTATAAAAGCCGAAGCCATAAACCGTCGGCAAATAGTTGGAGAATTCCGCTTTTGACTTTTCATCCAGCGCAGCATTCGAGCTTTGGAGCTGTTGCAATGTGGAATTTCCTTCCGCGATCATGGATAAAAATTGGGGAAGGGTTTTGTCCAATCCCTTATAAGTAAGCCTATCCGATAGCGAGACCGAATCCGCTGAGGATTGGAGAAGTGAGAGAAGCACAATCTGTGCGATTTTTCTTTTCTCCGTGGCCTCGAAGAGATTTTGCTCAGCCGAGGAAAGCGCTACGTCAGCCCTCAGTTTATCATGTTTCGCAATCAGGCCCTGTTCCATCATTTTGTCGGCCATATACGCATGCCTTCTCACTCCGTCAAGCATTTCCTTTCTTACCTTCTCGTTTTCCTCGGCAAAAAGCACTTTGACATAAGAGGTGACGGCATCAAAAACAACATCTTCACGTTCACCATTGAGTTTTGCCGTTTCGATTCCTTTTTGAGCCTTGCTTGCGTTGATCCCGGCCAGTATTTTACCACCGGTAAAAATTGGTTGCTTCAAAGTGATCGTTGCTTGTGGCACAGCCTGCTCCTTCAGCGTCTCCTGAAAATGTGGCAGAGCTTTATCAAGCTTTTGAGTGGCAAGACGCTTTACAGCCAGCTGTTCTTCAGGAGTCAGCTGCCTCTGCTGCTTCAAAACAGATTCGAGATTGGAAAGGCTGACTGCATCACCCGATTGAAGCTCAATCATTGCCGAGCGAATAGGGTCGAGATCGAGTATTAAATCGTCATCGAGATAAGTGTATTTGAAATCAACTCCAATCTCGGGCATGTATCTGCCCCGCGCAGATTGAATCGAATAATCCTTTGCCCGAATTTTCAATTCCGACGATTTAAGGCCATTGTTGACTTTAATTGCGTTCGCCGCGGCATCCTTAAGTGTCAGCTGCGCCCGGGCAGAAAAGGATGTGAGCGATAGTGCCAAAATCAATGCCGAAAATCTTCTCATGCTTGCTCCAAACGTGTTGATACAATAATTCGAATTCTTCATGGTAATTTTCCTTAGTTATTTCAGGCCCGAAAGGACCAGAGTTTCAAGATCGTTTACAACTTCCTCGGTGTTCACGGGTGAGTCGCTGTCCGCAATTTTGGAGAGCACCTGCCAGAATCCGCCGATAATGTAGTATGTAGCAAATTCAACATTAAGTTTGCTGTTCAATTCACCTCGGTCGATCCCTTCGGCAATCAACTTTTGCAGGGCGGAATTTGTCCGGGCAACAATGCTGTGAACGCTTTTGTTCTCCACGGAACTCCAGAAACTGTACTCATGAAGCACA
>CAZIHB010000257.1:0-4186 GCA_964538535.1 uncultured Hyphomicrobiales bacterium
CTCGACGATTTATATCGGCGCCTCTGCAAAAATTCTGCCCAGGCTCTACCTGGGCGGCACGGGATTCTCCAATTTCGGCAGCATATCGAAAAGCGCCGTTACTTCCTTCAACGAGGATTACACCTTCAGCTACACCAATATGGGCGAGGATTTCCTCACGGGGTTCGGATTCAGGGGCGGCCTGTTCTACGGCGGGATTAAAAATCTCGGTATCGGGTTATATTTCGAGAAGATGAGCGACCTTGACGTGGAGCAGAAAGTGACTTACGATTCGGATGTGCTTTCGGATACAACATTCACGGGCAAGTTCTCGATTAAGATGCCCACGGCGGTTGGCTTCGGTCTTTCCTATAAAACCGGCAAGGTGACTATAGGTGCCGATTACTCGCTCCAGAACTTTAACGGATTTAAATATAATGCCGGCTCGAGAGATAACGACGGCAGAGTAATCAAATTCAAGAACAGCTCAACGATGAGCCTCGGCCTTGTCAGGGAAGGGAACACCTCCCGCAGCGCCGATTATCTCGACAAGGTGGGCTATAAATTCGGCCTGTCCTACAGGCAGCTTTATTATGACGTTGTCGGCAACGGCATAAACGAATTTTCAGGATCCTTCGGTATGCAGATGCCTGTCGTGGGCACGGGCATAATCGATGCCTCGCTCGCGTTCGGAAAGAGAGGCACCACCACGAACGGCCTTATCAACGAGTATTTCGGCAGGCTCATGATAGACATAAGCATTGGCGAGACATGGTTCAAGCCGTTCACGCGCGATTTTTAGCAGGAACTGAAATTTCTTTTTAATTCAAACGTTATATAGCTCGTAATTATTTATTTTGAATTTCAGGAAATGAGATGAGCAGCAAAAAACCGGAAATCAGATCGACAACGGTGGTCGGCGTGCTGAAAGACGGCAAGGCAGCCTTGGGCTCGGATGGGCAGGTAACTTTCGGCAACACTGTGATGAAACAAAACGCGAAAAAAGTCAGGAAGTTATATAATAATTCGATCCTCGCCGGATTCGCCGGCGCGACGGCAGACGCCTTCACGCTGATTGAGCGCTTCGAGGAGAAACTGGAAACACACCGCGGCAATCTGATGCGGGCTTCAATCGATCTGGCGAAAGACTGGCGCACGGACAGGTACCTGCGCAAGCTCGAGGCCATGCTCGTGGCGATGGACACCAAGAGCGCGCTCCTTATAAGCGGCACGGGCGACGTGATCGAGCCTGACAACAACATTATCGCGATTGGCTCGGGCGGGCCTTTTGCACAATCCGCGGGGCTGGCACTCCTGGAGCACACGGACCTGAGCGCGCGAGAGATAGTGGAGGAATCACTGAAAATCGCCGGAAACATTTGCATTTACACGAACACAACGTTCACAATAGAAGAATTATAATACATATTCAAAAGCTGAAAAAATGGATAATATAAATATAACCGGGCAGGAAGAAAGCTTTTCGGGTGATTTCATCATCAGGCCTGCCGGGCGAGATCAGCTCACGCCAAGGCAGATCGTCAACGAGCTGAATAAATACGTGATCGGCCAGGATGCTGCCAAAAAGGCCGTGGCAATCGCGCTCAGGAACCGTTGGCGCAGGCAGATGGTAGAGGGTGACATTCGGGAGGAAATCATGCCGAACAACATCATCATGATCGGGCCGACCGGCGTGGGAAAAACCGAGATTGCAAGGCGGCTGGCGAAGCTTGCAGGCGCGCCATTCATTAAGGTTGAAGCTACGAAGTTCACTGAAGTGGGCTACGTTGGCAGGGACGTCGAGTCGATGATCCGCGACCTGGCAGAAAAAGCCGTTACAATCGTGCGCGACGAAAAAACTGAGGAAAAAATGGTTGAGGCCCAGGTCTCGGCAGAGAACAGGATACTCGACATTCTTATTCCCCCGGTGAAGAAAAGCCCATCCTTCGACAACGTCTCTGAAGAAGAAATGGAGGAGAACTTCCAGACAAGGGAGAAATTCCGGAAAATGCTCCGCAAGGGCATACTTGACGAGAGGAGCATCGAGCTCGACATGCTCGTGGATCAGGTGAATTCCATGCAGGTGCTTGGCCCGATAGGCATGGACGAGATGGGAATGAATCTGCAGGACCTCTTTGGAAGCATACTTCCAAAAAAGAATAAAAAGAAGAAGATGAAGATAGGCGAGGCCAGGGCAGTGCTCGAGAAGGAAGAAGCCGAGAAGCTGATCGACATGGATGCAGTGGTGAAGGAAGCCCTGCGAAGGGCCGAGCAGTCCGGTATAGTGTTTATTGATGAAATAGACAAGATAGCCTCGCGCGGCGGCGCTGCCGGCCAGGGGCCTGAAGTCTCGAGGGAAGGAGTGCAGCGGGACCTGCTGCCGATCGTGGAAGGGTGCTCTGTGAACACTAAATACGGGATGGTCCACACGGACCACATCCTTTTCATAGCCTCGGGAGCATTCCACGTTTCAAAGCCAAGCGACCTCGTGCCCGAGCTTCAGGGGCGCTTCCCGATCCGCGTCGAGCTGAAAAGCCTTTCGGAGGATGATTTCATCCAGATTCTCACGCTGCCCGAGAATGCCTTGATAAAGCAGTATCAGGCGCTTCTTAAATCGGAAGACATCGAGATCGAGTTTGACGAGTCATCCATACGCGAGATTGCCATGCTTGCCGCCAAGGTGAACGAGGATGTGACGAATATCGGTGCCCGAAGGCTGCACACGATACTGACGACGCTGCTTGAAGATATTCTCTTCAACGCCCCGGACAACCTGAACATTGAAGGAAAGATTATTATTACGGACAAAATCGTGCGCGACAACCTGAACGAGATAGTGCAGAACACGGACGTAAGCAAGTATATCCTATAAAAATTGCTTGAAAAAGCCTGCTGGGGAAGGGATTCTCGCGTCCTGCCGGATGATGAAGCCCTTCCTTTTTATATTTTACCGGAAATTCAAATTTTGAAAGATTGAAATTATGATATACATAGTTGACCTTCATAAATCTTTCGGCCCGAAGACAGTGCTGGGCGGAGTGAGTTTATCCATACCAAACGGCAGGACGATGTGCATCATCGGGAAGTCGGGCTGCGGAAAGAGCGTTCTGCTGAAGCATATTGTCGGGCTTCTGGATCCGGACCGCGGCAAGGTGCTCGTGGATGGGCAGGAAATAGCAATGCTCGAGAGGAAGAGCCTTTTCAGGCTGCGTGAATCGATGGGGTTTGTTTTCCAGGGAGCCGCGCTGTTCGACTCCCTTACGGTGTATGAGAACATAATCCTGCGCCAGTACGAGAAAGGGATAAGAGATGCTGCGGCGCTCGAGTCGGAGGCAAAACGCGTTCTTTCCGCCGTGGGGCTGCTTCCCGAAATTGACATTGCAGGCAGGGAAGTCTTCGACAATGAATGGAACATATTGAAGGACAAAAAGCCGGCTGACCTTTCGGGCGGCATGAGAAAAAGGGTTGGTGTGGCACGGGCTCTCGTTGGCAGCCCGGAATATATATTCTACGATGAGCCCACAACGGGGCTGGACCCCGTCACGAGCGAGCAGATCGACAACATGATCCACAGCCTTGCAAAGCGTCTGAACGTGACATCGATAGTAATCACGCATGATATGTTCTCGGTCTATAGGATAGCAGACCGCGTGGCAATGCTGAATGAAGGCAGGGTGCAGTTCGAGGGTACGTCAGAAGAGTTGAGGAACTCGGCCGACCCGGTGGTACAGGAATTTCTGCAGAGGTATAACAATTAGCTTACAAAATGCGGCGATACTGCAATTATTATCTATTTAGATTTGACGAAAAATTCTTGGATATGTTTACGTTACAGCCTGTGTGATAGGGTTCGATTTCTGTGAACATAGTAATGAATTGTCATTTTCATTCAGGCGGAAATCCATTGAATTACAAGAATTTATGATTCTCTGCTTATGCGTTGAGTACGGTTGAACGTAGTCGCTGCCGCGGGTATTACACAAGCTTGATAGCACTGATTGAATTATCTCAATTACGAATATGGAGGAAACCGTAGTGATAACTGTTCAAAATATAACTTATATACACCCGGACAAAGAAAAACTATTTGAAAACATAAGCTTATCGATTCAGAAGAAAGATAAAGTAGCATTAATTGGAGACAATGGTTCAGGCAAATCGACACTTCTAAAAATCATGGCCGGCGCTTTACACCCGTTTAAAGGCA
>CAZIHB010000258.1:0-4180 GCA_964538535.1 uncultured Hyphomicrobiales bacterium
AAAAAAGGAATGGGTGCTTGATATAAAAGATCAGTGCGAATCTGCCGGCGTCCCCTTCTTCTTCAAACAATGGGGCGGCGTGAATAAGAAAAAAAACGGGAGAATGCTTGATGGAAGGGTCTTTGATCAAATGCCGAAGTTGAATGTGGATAAATATTAGAGTCTTCGAGTCTGATTCTTCTGGGAAAATTTGGATCAAATTCCGATTTTAACGTACCAAAATTAAAAAGAGAATTTTGGAGAGGCTGATCGCGGCCTTTTTTTTGTGAAGAATTGAAAAAAGTATTGCAAGTAATTGATAGATAAAAATATAAAGAAATAGAACATTCAGGGGCAGTAAGAGATAAATATCTCCTATTGCCCTTGAGTGTCAAAATACACAGAGCTTTTAATAAAGTGCGTAATAATGTCCAGTCATGGGCAGCTGAAGAAAATAAAGAAATTTGCTTGAAATAAAAGTATTAAGGTATTGGAATGAAAGTAGAAAGGCGGTTTACAAAGGGCGGCATAAGTCCATATAATATGTTTACATACACCAAGCGCACGTCAGTGATGAGGAATCCGGACGGCTCGGTTGTGTTTGAGATGAAGGACATCGAGGTGCCGACGCAATGGTCGCAAATGGCCACGGATATTCTTGCTCAGAAGTATTTTCGCAAGACCGGCGTCCCTCTTTTCAACGAATCCGGCAAGCCTGTGATTGACGAAAGCGGCAAGCAAAAGACCGGATCCGAAACATCACTGAAGCAGGTGGCCCACAGGCTGGCGGACACTTGGCGCCGCTGGGGCGAGAAGCATCACTACTTTGATTCCGCTGATGACGCTCAGATATTTTACGAGGAAATGGTTTACATGATCCTGAAGCAGATGGGCGCCCCTAATTCACCGCAATGGTTCAACACCGGCCTGGCGAATGTATATGGAATCACAGGATCGAAGCAGGGCCACTACTACGTGGACCCTGAGACCGAGAAAGTTGTCATGTCGAAGGATGCTTATTCCCGGCCTCAGCCTCACGCGTGCTTCATTCAGTCTGTGGAAGATGATTTGCTGAGCGAGGGAGGAATATTCGATCTCGCCATGCGCGAGGCACGCATCTTCAAGTACGGCTCGGGCACCGGCACTAATTTCTCGTCTCTTCGCGGCTCGGGCGAGTCGCTTTCGGGCGGCGGCATTTCCTCGGGCCTGATGAGCTTCCTGAAGATATTCGACCGCGCTGCCGGAGCTATCAAATCCGGCGGCACCACGCGCAGGGCCGCCAAGATGGTGATAGTTGATATTGATCATCCCGATATCGAGGAATTTATTGAATGGAAAGCGATCGAGGAAGAGAAAGTGGCCGCGCTCGTGGCAGGCTCGAAAGTGAACTCGGCATTTATGCAGGCAATCCTCGACGAGGCCCTCTCCGGCGGCACTGATAGAAAGAAGAATAAAAAATTGAATGCTCTTATTCAAAAAGCCTTGAACAGGGGCATCCCGCTGAATCATGTTCAAAGAACGCTCGACCTTGTGGACCAGGGCTGGACCTCACTCAAATTCCAGTCGTACGACACGCATTACGAGGGTGATGCATACCTTACAGTGAGCGGCCAGAACTCAAATAATTCTGTCAGGGTAACGAACGAATTCATGGAAGCTCTTGAAAGCGACGAGACATGGGATCTGAAATGGAGAACCAGCGGGGAAACTGCAAAAACGGTAAATGCCAGAGCCCTGTGGGAAAAAATAAACCTGAGCGCGTGGAAATGCGCCGATCCCGGCCTTCAGTTCGATACGACGATCAACGAGTGGCACACATGCCCGAAATCCGGAAGGATCAACGCCAGCAATCCTTGCAGCGAATACATGTTCCTCGATGACACTGCCTGCAATCTGGCCAGCCTTAACCTGATGAAATTCTACGACGAGCCGAGCGGAACTTTCCTTGTTGATGATTTCCGCTACGCTGCAAGGCTCTGGACAATCGCGCTCGAGGTATCGGTGCTCATGGCGCAATTTCCCTCGAAGGTTGTGGCACAGAAAAGCTATGACTTCAGAACACTCGGCCTTGGCTACGCAAATATCGGTACGCTGCTCATGGTGAGCGGCATCCCATACGATTCGCCCGAGGCGCTTGCAATGACGGCGTCAATTTCCGCAATCATGACGGGCGAAGCATACGCAACGTCTGCCGAGATGGCCAAAGAACTCGGTTCATTTCCGAAATTCGGGCTTAACTCTGAGGATATGCTCAGGGTGATAAGAAATCACAGGCGCGCGGCTTATAATGCCCCTGCCAACGAGTATGAAAGGCTTTCGATCAAACCCATGGGGATCAATCCGAAATATTGTCCCGAATACATGATGCTTGCCGCCAGGGAAACCTGGGACAAGGCACTCGAGCTCGGCGCGGAGCACGGCTTCAGGAATGCACAGGTCTCTGTGATCGCTCCCACCGGGACGATCGGCCTTGTGATGGACTGTGACACCACAGGCATAGAACCTGATTTTGCCATCGTCAAGTTCAAAAAATTATCCGGCGGCGGGTATTTTAAAATAGTTAACCAATCCGTGCGCAAGGCACTCGTGAAGCTTGATTACACGGACAAGCAAATCGAGGACATCGAGAAATACTGCAAGGGCACAGCCACACTTGCCGGCTGCCCCTCGATAAACAAAACTACCCTCACGGCAAAGGGCTTCACTCCCGAAAAAATTGAAGCCGTGGAGAAGCAGCTTTCGGGCGTGTTTGATATCAGGTTCGCGTTCAATAAATGGACGCTTGGCGAAGATTTCCTCAAGAAGTTGAAAATAAGCGAGGAAGATTACAACCGGCCCAATTTCGACTTACTAAAGGCAATCGGATTCAAACCCGAGGAAATAGAAGCAGCCAACGACCACGTCTGCGGCACCATGATGATCGAGGGTGCGCCACACCTGAAAGAAGAGCATATGCCGGTCTTCGACACCGCGAGCAAGTGCGGCAAGCGTGGAAAGAGGTGCATACACCACATGGCGCACGTCAGGATGATGGCAGCGGCACAGCCGTTCATCTCCGGGGCCATATCGAAGACGGTGAACATGCCTGCCGAGGCCACAGTATCAGAAATCGGCGAAGTTTACATGAAATCCTGGAAGCTGATGCTGAAGGCGATCGCGATGTATCGCGACGGCTCGAAGCTCTCGCAGCCTCTCAATTCTGCAAATTATTCCGATTTGAATGAAATAATAATGCTGGGCGATGAGAACACGCTCGACGAGACAAAAGGGCCGAGAGAGGTGCAAGAAGTGATTGCCGACAGGCTTCACGTCAGGCTGATCCGCCACAAGCTGCCCAAAAAGCGCGACGGCCACATACGCGAGGCACACGTCGGCGGTCACAAGGTGTTCCTCCGGACAGGCGAATACGAGGACGGTTCGCTCGGCGAGGTGTTTATCGATATGTACAAGGAAGGAGCATCTTTCCGCGGCCTATTGAACAGTTTTGCAATACTCGTTTCGAAAGCGCTTCAGTACGGAGTTCCGCTCGAGGAGCTTGTCGATACATTTGTCTTCACGAGGTTCGAGCCGGCGGGCCCGGTGCTTGGCCACGAAGCTATCAAGAATGCGACATCAATCCTTGACTACGTGTTCCGTTCCCTCGGGTACGACTACCTGAACCGGACGGATTTCATCCACGTGAACGCGGTGGACGAGATCAACGGCAAGAACGGGAAGGGAGCAGAAAAAGAATCGGACACGCCTGAACTGAGCTCGAGCATGGATCCCGGCCTCGGGATAGGCGAAGAGCTGGACGAGGCAGATAAGGAGCCCGTGAGCATCGGAGCGAATCACGTTGACATGACGCCACAGCTTGCATCATCCCGGCCAAAAAGATACGTCAGCACGAGCAATGAAGCCGTGACTTTTGGCTATACCGGCGAGCAATGCGAGAATTGCGGCTCGATGAGGGTGAAGCGCAACGGCAGCTGCACGGTCTGCGAGGATTGCGGCAGCACGAGCGGCTGCTCGTAAGGGAAAAAATCTTATAATACAATTTAGATATTATAAATCGGGGCTGTCTCGCCAAGCGGGAGAGCCCCGAAATATTTAGTTTTAAAGTAGTTAAATATTACGATAAATATTTCTTTGCTATTATCAAAAAATCTCTTATTTTTGTGTCCCCTTCGAGAGGGGGGAGAGTTCTTTGAATCGCGGGAGG
>CAZIHB010000259.1:0-4149 GCA_964538535.1 uncultured Hyphomicrobiales bacterium
GGAGTATGCTCGTAGGCAAGCACTGCCTGGTCGGCGGAAATGGGAAGCATATTTTTGTTCCCCGCGTCGCCTATCATCCAGATATATGACGGAGACTGGTGGTAAAATCCTCCGCTCGCGCTTATGGAAGACAAATCGTTTATTTGATATGTCACGGACATCCTTGGGGAGAAAAAGAATTTATCATGGATATACCCGTAGTAATCCATTCTTCCTCCAAGTGTGAATTTCATCTTTCCCAAAATTGAAGTCAGGCTGAAATAAGTCCCGTTTTTGAATGCCGTGTAGCTCGAGTCGATATTCAGCTCTCGCGGCACACCATACTGATCGAGCCGGTAATACCCAGGAATTTTGACGGCATAGTCCAGATTAGTCGCCCATTTCATCCTGTTCCCGAACTGAAGCTGCAGCCCGGGAGTAATCTGCAGATCGAAATCAGTTTTCAAGGAAGTTTCGGCCTCTTTTGATTCGTTACCGAATACTCTTACAAGATTCGAATCATTCTGGAAGGTGGAGTAGCGCGACATGCTCTCGCCGAGAGTTACAGCTGCATAGCCCGACTCAAAAAGATGTTTCCATGTGATTCCGGAAAAATACTGTTTTTCTTCGGGGATGGCAACGCGGCTGTTATCATATTTATCATCACTCGTCGAATTATTCAATTCCACGTTGTCAAGCGCGGATATGAACAGGAAAGATAAATAATTTCTGTCGTTCAGGCGATAATTTACTTTCGACTGCAGATCCCAGTAAATTGGTATAAAACTGAATCCTGCGGCCTTGAAGAAAGGTTCAAGATAGCTCCTTCTTATCGACAGCCAATAAGAAGAGCCTTTCGCGGGCAAGGGGCCCTCGAGATTCAGGCCGAACAGCGTAGCAGACAATGTGGCTTTACCGCCGAATTTTTCTTCATTGCCGTTTCTCAGCTCGATGTTCGTGATAGAAGAGGTTTTATCGCCGAAGGCCGCCCCGAATGCACCGGCAGAAAAAGTTACGTTTCGCACAAAATCGATGTTTATAATAGCTAACGGCCCGCCGCCTGTTCCCTGGGTGCCAAAATGGTTTACGTTCGGCACCTCGATATTATCAATAACAAACAAGTTCTCAAATGGTGCACCACCCCTCACCACAAGGTCGTTTCTGCCTGCCTGGGTAACGTTGACACCCGGAAGAAGTGCAGTGGCCCTGATTACGTCTTCCTGCACGCCCGGGGCACGCCTGATCTCTTCGGATCCAAGGCTTTGAGTGCTCGTGGCAGTCTCGATCTTCTTTGCAAAATAGCTTGAACGCACCTCGGTTTCTTTTAACTTGATCACACGCTCCACAAGCTCGGTCTCGAGAATGACCGGCTTGGAATTTGTTACCACGACGTCGGATTGTATGTACTTCTCAAACTCGACAGAGCTGAATTGAATAGAATATATACCCGGTGGCAGATTGGTGATCTCATACCGGCCTTCAGCCCTTGTGATGGCACCTGAATTCGTGCCCACCACGCGGACAGTCACGCCGACCGCGGGAGCCTTGCTGCCGCGGCTGATCACTTTTCCGGATATTATTCCGTTATCAGCCGCGTCTGCACTGAATTGGCACAGTAAAGTGGCAAATAATGCCAATATTGAGATAAAGCTGTAACTTACCTTCATGTCTGACCCAATATCAAAATAAATGATAAATTCATAGTTTAAAAGCAGTTGATGATTTTACGAACCTTCGGCATAATTATTGTAGTCTATAGCTCAAAAAGAATATTGTCGCGTTTTTTTCGTTGACAGTTACATCATTGTATTCAACGAGCAGAATAATGATAAAAATAAGATACATTTTGGCATTTTTACTCCAAATTTTTGTTTTTGGCAAAACTTATGCCGTTCCTTCTGTTGCAGGCGGCTTCGAGAGGGGAGAGATACTCTTTCCGAACTCCGGGATATTAGCATACTGCAAAGCTACGAATTCGACAGTATATATCTTTAAGAATTCAATTACAATGTTGAGCTGCAGGGTTGATTCGAACTCTCATCCCGTCATTAAGAAAGTGGATTATAAATTTGAAGCCGCAGATTTTACAGATATCAGCTTTCTCGAGCCGCGGGAATCCGTATCCAATTACTTTATCGGCAGGTCACCCTCGGGCTGGAAAACCCGAATCAGCCAGTACGGCACTATATGCCTGAAAAATGCTTATCCCGGCATCGACATCATGGTTCATTCGGGCAAGAACGAATTGTCTTTCGAGGTTGCACCAGCCAGAATCATCGAGCCACGTGATATCCGTATTATTTCTACGCGTGAGGGAATCGGTGCAATAAGCAGCAATAACAATCCTGGAGAAGATTGGGCCAGTATAAACAGGGCAAAGTTTCAAACTGCGAACGTAACTGCCGACACGAACATGCCGCTTATGATCCGCGTAAACCCGAGCGTAACGGGAGTGACCGGAGAATCAATAAAGTTCTCGGCGTGCATGGGCGGCAATGACTACGATTTCGCCCGCGATGCCACAATCGATAAGCATGGAAATATCTACATTACCGGGTATTCTATGTCGGATAATTTCCCCGTGACAGCAGACGCGATGCAAGATAAGATAAACGAGAGTCAATTTGATTTTCCGGATATTATTCTGACGAAAATCGACAGCAGCGGTTCGAAAGTGATATACTCCACGTATATTGGCGGTATCGGAGACGACTATGCCGAAGGCATAGCGCTCGATAGCAGCGGGAATATCTGCCTCACGGGCTATACTTCTCCATTTGATTCGTTCCCGCTCGTGAATCCGATTGATTCGACACAAAATGGAGGCTTTGATGCTTTTGTAATGAAATTGAATCCGAGCGGCAATAAAATCATTTTTTCGACACTCCTTGGGGGCAGAAGAGACGAATACAGCGAAGACATCGCTATCGACAAAGATTCTAATATATATATATGTGGATATACAGGCAAAGATACATCAGGCAAAGCAAATTATCCGGTCACTGAAAGCGTGTTTCAGAACACGCACAATGGTGAGTATGACGCTTTCGTATCCAAACTATCGCCCGACGGCAGGCAGCTGATGGCCTCGACGCTTTTCGGAGGCAATGGCGATGATTACGGGCAAAGCCTGGTTATTGCCCCAAACGGCAAAGTGTGGATTTGCGGGCTGACGAGATCGTCCGATCTGCCGCTGTCTGATGATGCCATTACTCGGGCGCTGCAGGATTCGGTCAGGAACAAAACTCTTTCAGACGGCTTTTTGGCAAAATTCGACAATAATCTTAGGCAGCTTGAATTTTCCACTTATTTCGGAGGCAAAGGCAAAGATGTTATCTATGCTGCTACATGCAGCCCCGGCGGAGATTTGTTTTTCACCGGGTTCACGGAATCTGATGACTTCCCTGCAACTAAAAATGCTTATGACACAACATACAACAATCTCGAGGGATCTGCCGGAAAGGGCGACGCTTTCATCGCTTCAATATCAGGTTCAGAACTGAAATTTTCAACATTTCTGGGCGGGCTGGCCACTGACAGGGCATTTTCCATCGATCTTGACAACGAGAATAATATCTATGTAACGGGCAACACAAACTCTTCAAATTTCCCCGTAACATCAAAAGCATTGGATAGGACTTATAACGATTCCACGTATAAACCCGACGCGTTCGTTTCTAAATTTACGCCTGATGGCAAGACGCTACTTTACTCCACGTATCTGGGAGGAAAATCTGACGATATCGGCAAAATTGTCAGGGCCTGTGGCGATGATGCCATAGTTGTGGGTTGGACGAGCTCTTCGGATTTTCCATTTACTCCGAATTCATTCGACACGACATATCATGATTCGGCAAAAGCAGACCTCTTCATCACTCGAATTTTTCCTTTCACTCTGGATATCGGCTTCAGCGACTCGACTTACACTATTTGTAAAGGCGACAGCCTGAAACTTGATGCCCGGGTCATCGGCAGCAAAGGAGATTACACCGTAACCTGGACCCCGGCGGAGGGGCTAAGTGCCGAAGCAGGGGCGTCCGTTACAGCTTCACCCGCGAGCACAACAAATTATTATGCCGTAGTAACAGACAGCAAGGGCATAAGAGATATTGATTCAATATTAATCATCGTAAATCCCAAACCCGAACCTCAGATTTCCGGTCCGGCATG
>CAZIHB010000260.1:0-4148 GCA_964538535.1 uncultured Hyphomicrobiales bacterium
ATTTACGTTCATTCTCCTTACCTGTCATATTTTTTCCGTAAAAATCTCTCAATAATATGACTCACTGCCATATACGGATATTTTATTCTTTTACTGATCAAGTGTCCGATTACTTCGGGAAAATTCACGGGAATTTACTAAATTCTGATTTGTTTATCACACACAATTCGGCCGATCATGAGCAGAAACAGCAAAATCATCTTTATCGCAATGATCTTGGTGTGTTTTTGCCATTTTCAGGCGGTTTGCTCCACGGAAATTGATGCAGTCAGCTTTCATCTCGGCAAGACCTACAACAGCTATCTTGCTGATTTCTCTCAGCTTCAGGGAGTGCCTGCCTGCTGCCCGAGGTTCGAGTCTGGCAGCGGCAATTCTTTCGGTGGCGGCCTGAGCGCCGAATTTAACGTTTATTCCTTGTTTTCTGCCGCGCTGAGAGTATCTTTGTTTTCCAAGGACGCTACTCTCTCCGCCGATGAAAACAGGCTTATCAGCCTGAACGGAAAATCCGTCATGGGCACTTTCCGCCACGAGATAGAAAGTAAATTACTTTTGCTGCAAATCGACCCCGTTTTTTTCCAGGATTTTGGCTATTTCGGGCTCTTCGCCGGGCCTTCCATTCAGGTGCCGGTTCTCGGCCGCTACCGGCAGAAGGAGATCTTTGTATCTCCCTTGGACGAAGGTACTTTTGCGGATTCCTCGCGAACCAGGAATCGCAGGTCGGGCTCCTTGCCGGGCATGGCACCCGCGGCCGTTTCTCTTACGGCGGGCATTTCTCTTCGGCTGCAACTGAACAGCTCGGGCTCGCTATTTCTGGCTCCTGAACTGTCATATAACCTGGGACTGACATCCATATTGAAAGGCTCGAAACTCAATATTAATAATCTTTTTGCAGGCGTCGGCTTTTCATATTCCTTCGAGCATTTCCAGGATAGCCGCGCAAACGAGCCGCGTGGCGGGAAAGAAATGAACCGCCCGATCCGCCTGAGTGCTTCTTATGCTTTTATCAGTAACGGCTCAGAGCTGCCCGATTCCCTGCTTGTAGTCGAGTCACGGTCAACTGTAATTATCAGGTATGTCTCACCCGCGATTGAATTCACGTCAGGGAAATCCATTCCCGGTGATTTATCATCTTCGCTCCATGCGCGCAATTATGCACATCCGGCCATGCAGTATCTCGACACTCTGGCCTCGATGATCAGGGCCGGAACAATTAACAGCATCAAACTCGTGGCAGAATACTCCGGGAGCAGTGATAAGGACACAGCCGATATCAGGCTCAATGCCGTGGTACGGATGATAAGGGAGAAGGTAGCGGGTTCGGGCATTAATATCGAAATGGAGAAACGGCAAGGCACAGGCAGACGGGTTGATATTTCATCATCACCTGCTGCGGCCATTCTTTGTAATTCTGTTCAGAAAAACAGCTTATCGTTTCACCCTGACTCAATCAGGTTCTATTGCATAGCATATTCAAAATCGAACATAAAAAGTTCGAGCATAAATATTATTTCCGGCGGCAAGCTCATTCAAAAGTTTGATGCGCAGGGCCCTTCTGCTGAAATCAGAGATTTCGCGGCTTCCTCCATTGCAGGCGGGATTGACCCGCGCGCCGGCATCATCGAATACTTCCTTTCTGCCGAGGACAGCTCGAGAAATAAGGATGTCAGCCCGCGCGGTATAATACCCGTTCAATTCCGGAATGACACGATACCGTTAATTCGCATGGAAATCCCCGTGGTCAATTCGGAAACCGGACTTGCATATTTCCACGGCTGCCTTGAAAACATCTCTTCAATGGTGCTCCCGGGCATGAAAATCACTATCTCTGCACTGGCACCTGATAAATCCGGGAAAGAATTGCTCTCAAAGCTGCTTGCCGAAACTGCAAAATCAATAAAATATCCCTGCACGGTGGATAATGAAATAAAAAATTCCGCCGCTGAAACCGGTGAATCAGTGACGGAACTATATAAAAACATGATTATTATCACGCTCGAATAGCTATTTTTTTATCGACAGCAGCTTGTAATTGCCCGGCGATATCGCCTCGAATGTAAATTCCTTCGTAAGCTTATTATACGTCCACGTTTCAACCGATCTTCCGTTCCTCAGGAATGTATCGACGCTGTCTGGCTGACCGTAAAGGATGTAGATCATTCCCCTGTCAGTTTTTGTTCCGTCTCTTTCCTTGATTGTCTGGTAATTGATGTATGCATAGTCAACGCGCTTATAATATTCGTTCAGGGCCTCGTTATAGACGGTTTCCGGGGTAGGATCCTGCCCCTTCCAGAATTCGATCACCTTGCGGTATATCTCGTTGTCCTTTCCGGATGATATTTTGCCGAGTTGTTCCTCGGGGACGATGAATGACAGGGATTCACTTGCATATTTCACTGTCTTGAAGCTTCTTGGCTCCTCCAGCCAGATGCAGGGCAGTGAAAATTTGACGGTATCCTTCCTGCCGTCCCGGAGTATTGAAAGATCATACTTACCGGGTGCAATCCATTTCGGAAGTATTTTTATCTTCAAAAAACCTGTTCTTACGCTTGTTTCGCCGGCCTGCGCGCCGCTTCCCGGATAAAGCAGTTTCAGCCTGACTCCGGCTTTCGAATCCATGGAGGCAGGCTTCAGGTCGGCACCATCCAGCACTTCGCATTCTCCCTTCAGGTCGGCATCGAGATACCACTTATCCTCGCGTAGTTCTGAATTTACTTTCTTCAATTGATATCTAAAATTTTTGGCATCCGACGAGAACGGGATCAAAATAAAGGATCCGCAGGGCGCGAAACCTATCCCGCCGTTCAGTGACCAGGGCTCGAGCATGTTGATGCCGTCAGGGTTGCTGCCGTCAGGCCTGTCAGCGAAACAGACCGGTGAGGAAAATGATTCTCTGCCCGTTCCCGCCGAGAACGCGTCAACTTTGATTTCCCTGTGGTCTTCAGTCTTCCCGTACTGCCCGAGCAGCTCGAATCCGACCGTGTATTTTCCCTTTTCCACCACAGTCTCGGCAAAGCCGTATATGTAGGAATTTTCGTTCGTTGTCTCGAATTTTTCCTCCAGTACTGTGTCCTGCCAATAGATCCTGTTTCGGATAATCCCGAGAGTATCCCTGAAAACCACCTCAAGCTGGGGCATCCCCATGAATTTGCCGTAATTGGGTCCGGAATTGATTTGAGTAAAATACATACTTTTTTCCAGAACCTTGAAAATCAGCATCACTCTCGCCGAATCTTTCGTCACCCCGGGCATTACGGCCACATCGGCATAAAGCTTCGGCCCGGGCCCGTAATAAGTGCTCCGGTCAAGCGGGATCCTGTTTTCTCTTCCCTCCTGCGCACTTGCATTAATTGCTGCACCCAGAAGAAAAGCGGCAATGATATAAAAAGTGACTCTCATAGTTTATCCCTCATTATCTTGCAAAAATTCTCTCAGTATAATTGCCGCGGCAACCTTGTCCAAGGCCCCCTTTTCTCTCCTTTTGCTCTTTTTTTTGCCGATGGCAACCATGGTCTTTGATGCCCGGCCCGAGGAGTAGCTTTCATCCTGGAAATATATATCAAGGCCCGCGATCACGCGCAGGCTTTCGGCGAATTTATCAATATCATCGGCAAGAACGGGGCGCTCTCCGTCCGCCCGCACGGGCATTCCCACGACAATTGCCCCGAGCCGCTCGGCCTCGATGTCGCTCTTTATTTCCTTCCATAAATCCGGGCTCTCGGCATCATATGTTCTGCGGGGCGAAATTGAAATATGGAACTCATCGCAGACTGCGAAGCCGATCCTCTTCTTGCCGTAATCAAACGCTCCGATGCGCATTCCTTTTATCGTTTCTGCCATCAGCCTATCCCTTCCTTTCCTTCATCATGTTCGGTATCCTGAATATCATTTCCGTGCCTTTACCCTTCTCGGATTTTATTTCGATACTTCCGCCGTGCTGCTCGATCACGTTTTGAATGATCATCGTGCCGATGCCGGTTCCTCCCTGCCTGGCTGAAGTCGTGAAATACGGGGTCAGCATCCTTGCTTTTGTGGCCTCGTCCATGCCTGCTCCATTATCTGCAACGCTGAACCACGCGTTCCGGGAGTCGTTCCAAGCGGAAATTTTTATTTTTCCCTTCTTCCCGGGCAAAGCCCTTATCGCGTTCTCA
>CAZIHB010000261.1:0-4140 GCA_964538535.1 uncultured Hyphomicrobiales bacterium
CAGGGAGACCGGAGTCGTGGTGGTTCCCGGATCGGGATTCGGCCAGAAGCCGGGCTCGCACCATTTCAGGATTGTTATTCTTCCGCCCGAGGACGTGCTTGAGAATGCGTTCAGGCTTATTGCCGATTTCTACGGCAAGTATAAGAATGCGTGATGAAATCTGATTTCAAACGGGCTGTCCGGGGCTTTGCTGCTTTGGGCAGCCCGTTCTTATAATAAACGAGGTTCTTTTTTTATTACAAAAATCTTATGAGGCCCCGATGGAATTCATTAGCTATCTGATAGATCTTTTCCTGCATCTGGACGTACACCTTGGCTCGATCATCCAGGAATACGGAGCTTGGACTTATGCCATACTCTTCATCGTGATTTTTTGCGAGACCGGCCTTGTCGTGACGCCATTTTTGCCCGGAGACTCGCTTCTCTTTGCCGCCGGGGCCTTTGCTGCCATCGGGTCGATTGACGTGGCGACAGTGTTCATGCTGATCTGCGTGGCTGCCGTTATCGGCGACACGGCCAACTACGCGATCGGGAAGTATTTCGGGACGAAAGCATTCGAGAGGTTCCCAAAAATTCTAAAAAAAGAATACATAGACAAGACCCACCGCTTCTACGAGAAGCATGGCGGCAAAACGATAGTGCTGGCAAGGTTCGTGCCCATCGTCAGAACTTTCGCGCCATTCGTAGCGGGAGTGGGGCACATGTCCTACAGGCACTTTATCAGCTATAACGTGCTTGGCGGCATTCTGTGGGCTGCCCTGTTCATCTTTGGCGGCTATTTTTTCGGCAATCTCTCCTTCGTGAAGAGCAATTTCAGCCTTGTCATCATTGCTATCATTCTCTTATCGGTGATGCCGGGAGTGTTCGAGGCAATACGCTCGCGCAGGGCTGCACGGCCCGACGGGGCATCGAAATAGGCTTATTCACGGCAGAATATGAAAAACGCGGGCAAAACCTGTTCAGGCTGCCCGCGTTTTTTTTTTGCATATCTGCAGAATTTCTATTTTTCAGCCCGGTTCCAGCGGAGGTCGAAGTAGATGTCGGCCTTCGGCAGCAGTATGACCCATTTGCCGGTCGGGTCGATATACCCGTACTTGTTTTCATCATGCTTCGATGCCCATGCAAGCCCGTCCCTGAAACTGTCCGCGTGGCTGAAGGCTCCTTTTATAACCTCGTTGCCGTATTGATCGATGAAATACCAGGAGCTGTCCTTCCTCACTGTGGCAATGCCCATGGTGAAATTATGGACCAGATTATACTGGAAATCGCAGGTTACCTTTCCGGCTTTGTTTATCACGCCCCAGCGCGGTTCGTAGTTAGGCGAGGGAATCCCGACGAGGGCGAACCCCTCGCAGAAATCATCCGCAAAATAGTAAGCGGGCTTGATTGCAATCGCGCCGGTAGTGTCGATATACCCGAAAAATCCCTCGACGTTAACCTTTGCCAGGCCGTCTGAGAATTTTCCTATCTCGTCAAATTTGAAAGGAATTCTCAGTTTACCGTTTTTATCGATGAACCCGAACCTGTGGTCGGGAGTTGAAAGGCCGGCCAGCCCCTCGCTGAAAGAATCCCCGACGTAGGCCGAATCGAATTTGATAACGAATTCGCCCCGTTTGTTGATGTATCCACGCTCGTCATTGTTCATCACGTATGCCAGGCCTTCCCTGAATGTCGTGGCGTCGAAGTATTTCATCGGCACGACCAATTCACCGCGTTCGCTTATGAATCCGTAGTATTTCAAGTCGTCTTCCGGGTTGACAAAATCAACCAGCATAGCCATGCCTTCGCTGAAGTCGGTAATATATCTTGCTTTCGGCGGGATTGCAAACCTGCCCTGCAGGTCCATGAATCCCCAGATCGTGTCGCCCTGATAAACTTTTCTGATTCTGAACAGCCCCGAGCTGTAGCCGCCGAAATCCAGAAATTCGACGGGCTTCACCATTTCTTCGCCGTTGTAATCAATGATATGCCACTTTCCGTCAATTTTATACGCGGCAAGCGGATCCGAGCCGTGTGCCACCTGTGCCCAAGCCCAACCCGTGACGAAGACAAGCAGGACAAGAGCGAGAGCAAACAATTTTTTCATAACCTTCCGTTCTATTTTTCAATTGCTACGTTTACTTCAATAATATCAAATGCCTTCCTGAGGTCCGATGGTGCAATTTTCACGATGAACCCGCGTTTCCCGCCGTTAATATAAATGCTGTCAAGGCTGAAGATGCCTGCTTCCGCCAGGACGGGCATGGCGCGCTTTGTGCCGAAAGGGCTGGTGCCGCCGAAGAGATAGCCGGTGAATTTTGCAGCCTTGGCAGCCTCGCACGGCTCGGCTTTCTTCTTGCCGAGTATTCTTGCCAGTTCTTTCAGCGATACTTCCCTGTCGCCATGCTGAAGCATGACGAACGGGGCAGCGTCCTCGGTCTCGAGTATCAGGGTTTTGATCACGCAATGCTCGTCCACGTTCAGGACGCGGGCCGTCTGTGCTGTGCCTCCTTTTTCTTCGTAGTCGTACTGAAACGGTGTGAAATCTATTTTTTTGGCTCTTAAAAACCTTATTGCCGTGGTGATTGGATAATCCTGCGCCAAGAAATTATCTCCGGGTTTGTTGAAAAACATGGAACAATAAAAATAACTCAAATAGTGAATATAAGCAAACCTGATTAATTCAGGGCTCTGCACAAGAAGCCCTTTAAACTGCAAAGGATAGGATTATTGCTATGAAAGCGAGGATAATCGCTATTATGGCCGCGGTCATCGCGGAGGAAGCCTTCTTGCTGCTTTCTTCAAGATCGTTTCCCATGCGCGAAAGAGAAGCGCTCAGCTCCCCGATTCTTTTCTCGGCGCGGCCGATCTTGTCGGCCAGGTTGCTTTCATCGGCCCCGTTGGGGCCATCCCTGCCCTCGAGCGTTGACTGCAGTCTGATCTCGAAATCGAGCATCATGCTCTCGAGTTTCGACACCCGGTCGGCCAGCTCGGTGATTAGTCCCGCGGGCGGCAGCCCTGCAGCCTGAATGCCCTCCGGCGCAATAATATCCTCGCCGCCTGCGGAATCGCGCAGCCTTGCGAGCGGCAGGTCGTCAAATTCCTTCAATCTGTCATTGATCCGGCGGATCTCCAGGGAATACTCGTCGCGAATTGCCCAGATGGTCTGCTCCACTGTCTGCAACTTGCCTTCAATCAATTTCTGGCGCAGAGTGATGCGCGACTCGAGCTTCCTGCTTTCCAGCTCAATCCTTATTCCAATGTCCGATTTTGCTTTGTTTCCGAGGCGGTCAAGTGTGCGGTTCAGCTCGTCATATGCCTTGTCCTTGAACTCGCGAATGGCGATTTCGCACTTATCTATTTCATTGTTGATCCTTGCCAGAAGGGCCGGAAGCGGGGCACGCAGGTCAGTGAGCACTTCGATCATTGCTTTGTGCCTGTCTTTTATCTCGGAGAGCTCATCGAGGTTCTTGTACTTATCGCCAAGATCTATGTATTTCTCGTCAAGCTCCCTGATCTTTTCGTTCAGTGAGTTTATGGTTCCTTCCGCGCCGTTCTGCAAGTCGAGAAGCGCGGTGCTGACGTCGTCGTGCATTTGATTGAGCAGGGCGGCCGCCTTCGAGTTGAGTGTGTCGAAGTCCTCCCGGCATCTTTCAATGCTTATGAATGCCGAGGCGTATTCCTCGGCCTGCTGCCTGACAGTGTCGAACAATCCCCGCACTTCAGGGCTCAGGGCTCTTGTTTCCGCCATGGGCGCGTGTACTCCCCGAAATAGCTTAAACTTTCGCAAATGCGCTCGAGATAATGCACTTCAAGCTCGGGCACGGGATGCCGCGAATGCTTCAAAAGGGTCTCGAACATTTCCTCTCTGAACGCCGGATCGTTATTGTATTTATCACTCAGAAGGGTGTGAAGGTATTCCTCCAGCACCCCGAGTTCCGCCAGGTCATCGTAGTACGTTCTCGGGCGGATTCTCTGCTTCAATTTCAATATGCTGATCAGGCTTTTTATCATATCTGATACCAATATATCACTTTAAAATTAATCGGCATAATAATTTGAAACTGAAGCCCTGCAATGCAGGCCGGCCCGGGCTTTGAAATTCCGGCAGCGGAGTGAATTTTGCCGCCCGGGGGAGCGTCGGGGCCAAGCGACGCGAGG
>CAZIHB010000262.1:0-4126 GCA_964538535.1 uncultured Hyphomicrobiales bacterium
TACATAATATTCTGCAAGCCTTTCTTTTTCGACGCGGCTTCGAACGAGATAGTTCAAAGTCCGATAACCTATTATGGTTTTCATAAGCCTTATGTCTATTACTTCGACATACAAAGCGAGAAATGGGACAGCCTCGATGTTTCCAAATGCGGAATAAACGGCAATATTACTCAAATGAGAAAATTGCTCGACGGAAAAATCTGGGCCGGCGACGATTTGGGGTATATGTATAATTACGCCGGCAAGGGCAAATTCGTTCCTTACAACCTAAATTTTAACGGAAATCTCAATCTTAATCTTGTCATTAATGATTTTTCTATCAATTCTCTCGGGCATCTCTATATTGGAACGGAAATAGGAATGCTGTCAAATAAAACGATTCTCGGCGTTGAAGAAACAAAAATCAGCGAAAGCTCTGCTGCCATCTTCCCCAATCCCGCCACGGACTATATCGAGCTGCGTCTGGGGGATGGCGTGAGCTGCACCGCGGAGATAGCAAACGTGATGGGAATCACGGTTAAGCGCCTTCAGCTCGCGCCCGGAGAATCGTCCCGCGCGGATATATCCGATCTGCCGCACGGCGTCTATTTCGTGCGCGCCGGCGGCCGGATGGCAAAATTCGTGAAGGTGTGAGGCCTTCCAGCGAACGGCCCAGAATTATCGGCAGTAACCTATAAAAATGCAGGTCCGCGGCGCACCGTGGACCTGCTTAATATTTCGGATATTCAGAGCTTTCATCACTACCTGCACACCACGAACATCTTCGCGGCGCCGCCGCACTTCACGAAGTAAACGCCGGATAAAAGAGCGCTTACATCCACGGATGTAGATCGGCTGCCGATATTTTGCTCCATCACCTTCAGGCCGGCCATGGTGAATATCTCGATCTTGCTGCTCTGCGCGAAGCCGTCACAGATTATCGATAATTTATCCGTGGCGGGATTGGGATAAACTGCGAATGCCCCGGCAGGCTCGGAAATTTGCTTATCCTCGATACAGGTCACGTAGTTTAGTTTGCTTCTGTAGAAGCCGCCGCCCGATGTGCCGGCATATATTTCATCTCCAATGACATAGAGGCTCAGTATCTTTTTGCTGTACATGCCGCTATTCTTTTCAACCCAGTTCTTGCCGCTGTCATATGAAGCGTAAACGCCGTTCGTCTGTGTTCCTGCAAAAATGGCATTCCCGGTTGTGGCAAAGCAGGTTATGTTTGCATCCTTGATTGCTTTAGCAGGATAGTACCAATTTGCGCCGTTGTCCGACGACATGAGCACGCCAACATCGCCTGTGCCGATGAATATGACATTATCCAAGAAGGCAATGGCATTAATTTTGAATTTCATGGATCCCTGAGTCCAGGTTTTGCAGCTGTCATCGGAGTACAGCACCCCGTTACGCTCCGTTCCTGCAAGCACCCTGCCATCTTTGACCCCAATGCAAGTGAAGGCTTCATCGTTCCAATTCGGCTCCCTGTCCTGCCAAGTCAAGCCATTGTCGGTGGAGAGCATTACGTTGTTTGTCTTGAAGCTCCTTTGAACAGCATAGAAGTTGTTCCCATCCACCGTGATATAATCGGCCTTCACCGCTGAATCAGTTTTTGTCCATTCTTCACCGCAATTCGTAGAGAAAAACAGCTTTTTATAACCCGAGTGGAAAATTTTATCATTATTGCTAAAATAGTCATTAATGATATAATTGCTGTCGGCTGATACTGATTTCTGCCATGATTTGCAATTGTCAGCCGACCGGTAAAGGCTGGAGTTGTTTCTGATTGTGGGCGATTCATAGATGGACCTGGTAGGCAGATTGAAATAATGCTCAAACGGGACCAGATGGATTTTATCGGCGCATTTCACGATCCGTTTAACGGAATAAGAAGAAAGCCCTGTGTTTTTAATACTCCATTTATCGCCATCAAGCGGGATAGACTGAACACCATTGCTGATTGTGCCGATAAAAATCGTGTTGTCGGCTTCAGCAACCGAAGTGATTCTTGATTTAAGAATGTTGCATCCCTTTTTCAACCATTCCGTTCCCCCGTCAGTCGAGTATAGAAGCTCACCGCTGTATGTGCCGATATAAATCGTATAATTACATACTGCCAAGGTTGTGAAATAGGTATTTTCCTCCGGTGTTGGCTTTATGTTCTTCCACGTGTTGCCATTGTCGCTCGATACCTTTAATTCGCTTGAAGTAAGCGCAAAAAGTTTGTTGTCGCATTTTTTTATTATAGCACGAATGAAATGCTCATTTATATCTTCATTAGTCCATGTAGCCCCGAGGTCAGTAGTATAATAAAGCTTGCCGGTGGTGCCGACATGAATTCGATTGCCTGATAATGCTATTGATTCAATGTCGGTGCATTCCGGCAGCGAATTATTACTATCATGTTTGCTGATTTCATCCCATGTTTTTCCTTTATTGGCGGACATATAGATGCTGCCGCTTGAAGCACCGGCAAGCATTGTGTCGCCTTGCAGGCAGATTGTGCGGATGTCGGCGTTTGTGAGGCCGTTTGACCTGTTTATCCAGGAAAGTCCGTTGTCGGTGGAAATATAAATTCCTCCGTCGTAGTAGCTGCTGATTCCGATATAGATGGTGCTGCCCATAATTTCCATGCAGCTGACGTTCCTGTTGGTAATTCCGTTATTTCTTTCAGTCCATGTGTTCCCTCCGTCCGACGAAAAAAATACTCCGTTCTGAGTGCCCGCGAATATTCCGTTCTCGTTTGTGCCAAGAGCGATGACGTTGCCGCCCCATATACCATTGTTGCATTGCTCCCATTGAGCAAAGCCCGTCTGAAGAATCGCGAATAATAAAAGAAGAATAAGCTTTTTCATCTGTTGCTCCCGATTGAAATAATAAATTTCTTAGCTGATTCCACATGGTATATAAACGTATAATTGAGAATGAACAGCCGTTTATCCCGCATGATAATACTAAGACATTTTAATTCGCGAATTGGTTACAGACTATTTTTATATTTTTTCTTTTATTATTGCTTCCGGACTTTATTTTTTCTCAATAAACAAATCACTTTTGCCGCTCTCGGTGGTTTCCGAGGATCGAAGAATGACCGTAATTTTGTCGTAATTGTTTGAATTTGTAAGGCAATCGGGCTTTCTCACCTGCACCATCCAGCCGAAGATGAAAGCTCCGCGGGCGGATTCCACAATTTTCTGAACGGAGAGTATTTCTGCCTTTTTCTCATTCACCAGCACTTCGAGTTCATCGGGCCGGATCTCTTTCGGGGCAATGTCGATAGTGTCGTGCCCCGCTATTTTCTTATTTTCATACTCCTTTTTGTGCTTTTCATCGGTCATGGCCAAATACTTACTAAGGCTCATCGGCCTGAAATAGATCATGTACGTGTCAAATGGTCCCGTCCTGGGTTCGAATGCCGTCAGGCCGTAAATTTCCATTCGTTCGTACTGCGGGTTAATCTCCGTATCCTTGAATAAGGGAAGATCCCAGGCCCAGTACTCCAGCTTGGAAACCCCGTATTCATCCTGTTTAATTACATATAGTGCATAGTATCTGCCCTGCGGCACGTTCATTGAAAAATGGCCGTCCTTGTCCGTTGTGGCTGTGTATAGATTATCGAAATTGTTATTTTTCAGTATCACTGAGACGCTGTCGAGGGGCTTCATGGCGAAGTCTGTCACTTTGCCGGAGAGGCGCACAGCGTCCGTGGCGTAAGCGGCAGATGCAAGAACGGGCAGTAAACAGAGGGCACTAATGAATTTCATATCGATAAAAACAAATTATTAAGGAAAATACCTTCCGCAAGCTACGAAAAAAAAGGTGAAAAATCAACGCGTATTAATGAATAATGCCGTCTGAGTTCCTCAAATGCCCACATGTAATATTGAGTTTATTCGATAAATAAAATATCAGCACCGAAGGGGAATATTAATCCGTATTATATTCAGCATTGAAGAGGCTTTGCCGGATAGGCCCGCATCGTGTTAAATGAATAGCAACACAAGGAATTCAGAAACAGAAAAACTACAATATGTTCAATAATTATTTATTAGTTTGAAGGAGCTTTTAAATATGAGGAAAAAGCGGGACATTAGTATCGATAAAATATTAGCAGGGCGCCGGTGCCTCGATCGGCGCGCCT
>CAZIHB010000263.1:0-4115 GCA_964538535.1 uncultured Hyphomicrobiales bacterium
ATCTTTCAATAACAATCTTTCAGCCTGCCACGTTGACTTTGAAGCTCATCTTCAACGAGTTATTCCTGTTCCCATCGATCTCGAAGCTGGCGCCATACAAATCCGAAATCCTTTGGACGATGTGCATACCCATGGAATTAACCGGCAAATCTTTCATTTTTCCGGCGCGACTCCTCCTTTCCTCGAGAAAGCTGCCGGCAGGCATTATTTTATCGGCCCTCTCATTTTCGACAGTGATTATATATATCCCGTTTCTGACCACCGAAGAGATACCGACCGGATTGTCCGAATCGGCGATGCTGAATGCCATGTCCATCATCTCGGACGCCACTTTGTCGAAATGCTCTTCCTTAATCCTGATCTTCGAATCGGCCAGGTTGAAGCGGACTTCATTTCTGCCGCCGAATTTTGACCTGTAATCGTTATAATTCTTCATAATCAGGCTCTTCGGGCTGATTGTCGGCTTCATTTCCGTTTTCACCAGGCTGCTGTCGATGTTGAACAAGCCTGCATAGTAGATATAATCATTGAGTAGTATATTCAGCCTGTGGGAACAATAAAAAATCTTGTCGATGAGATCGCGCCTGTTCTTATCGTCAAGGAACTCAAACCGCGTCCTCAGATGCCTTGAATGGCTGAACAGGCACTCAAGTGCGTTTTCAAATTCATTTCTTATATCCTCGGCCGCCTTCGATAATAAGGGCCTTTTCACTTTTTGAAGGCAGCAGCCGCGGCTTTGCAGGCAATTCTCGATGCTCGAGAGCATTTCAACGCTGCTGTATGGCTTCGTCACGTAGCCGTCCGCCCCGAGTGACAGCGCTTTATCATAATCGGAAATTGCAGACTTGGCTGAAAGGACTATAAACGGGATATTGGCTGTGTCCTCGTGCATCTTCAGTATTTCAAGCACCTGAAAACCACTGATGCCCGGCAAAAGAATGTCGCAAAGTATAATGTCGGGTTTTTCGCTCACTGCAAGCGCGAGCCCCATTTTGCCATCGCCGGCCCTGAGCGCGGCGTAGCCCTCAAGCTCAAGTATTTCGGATATATTTTCGAGTATATCCGGATCATCTTCGATAACAAGTACTTTGTGATTTACTTCTTTCATGCCATTATGCCGTCAGATTTTGCAAATTCTCTTTTTCAATCGATGAAAGCTTTGAAATTACTTCGAAAACGTCAAGCGGTTTCTGCAAGAAGCCGTATGCCCCTGCAGCAAGAGCCAGGGATTTCAGATCTTCGAATAAAATCCCGGAAGTCAGGAATATTGTGGTTGATGGTTTCAGTGAAAGCATTTTTTTCATAAGCTCGATGCCGTTCATACCGGGCATTTGGTAGTCGGCTACAACAATATCATAACGCGAGTTTTGAAATTCCTTCAGCGCTTCTTCGGGTTTTGTGAAGCCATTGCTTTTATATCCGCTCATCCTCAATGCCTCTGTCAGCATGGCAAGAGAAAGTCTGTCGTCATCAACCAAAAGTATGTTCATTGAATACCCCATTTCCCTGAATTATCTGTATTGAAATTCCTTCCTTTAACTCCATCATCACCCACACACACTTTAATTAATTACAATTGCCGTACCAATCCATTCCCGCGGAGGAAAATAAATCATAACCTATTGCCTGGCAACAGCTTCCAACATTATTAATCCGGGGTCATATATATTCAAAATCGCACAATTTTTCAGTTTCGCTATGCGGTTCCGCACATTTATTCATTTTTTTGACCTTTATGCGCGTTACTTTTGCACCATTCATCTCAGGATAACAGCCTGTGTAAAAAAGTCCCAATTACAGCGGATAACCCCTTTCTTCGTCATTCCCCGCAGCAGCTTGTGTTAAATGCCCCGAATATTGCAATAAAGTAGTGCCCCGTCATTCCCGCGTGGGCGGGAACTTATTGATATATTAGTACTTATGGATCTCCGCGTCCGCGGAGATGACGGCGGGAAAAAACCGGTGTTGCGGTTTTCACACAGGCTCCTTCGCGGAGATGACGGCGGCAGGGTGCCGTTGCCGCGGTTTTTACCCAGGCTCAAAAGCCGGCTGAATAAAAAAATCGGCAAAATGAAAAAAATCATTGCCATGCTCTTGCTAAACAGGTAATTTAAGCCGTTACGTTTGTTTATATTATCAGAACTTTTTCGAGGGGTTTTATGGAGGATATTAACAAGCCCGAAGAACTGAATATTTTCCGGCACACGATGAAAGAAATCACTCAGCCGTTTATCGATCTTTTCAGGTCGGGGCGCGCGATGTGGGGCGTCAACATGTCCTATTTGATTGAGGGCCTGACCTATTTCGGCATCGTCGGCCTGCTGGCTATTTATTTCAATCAATATGTCGGGTTGAACGATGTGAACGCCGGGCAGATGGTGGGCGTGCTGACTGCGGGCATCACAATTGCAATGCTGCTCCTTGGCGCCACTGTCGATTTCATCGGCGTGCGCAAGGCCCTGATCATGTCACTTCTTTTCATGCTCGGCGGCAGGGTCGTCCTGGCGGCTGCCCCCAGGCTTGGCGGCTCGATAGGGCTTTGGTCGCCCACGCACATGTTCTCCATGCTGGGCATACTCGGCGTGGTTATCGGGTACGGCATTTATCAGCCCGCGTGCTACACGGCCGTGAAAAAATTCTCGACCGAGGAAAATGCAGCTATGGGATATGCCATGCTTTATGCCATCATGAACCTTGGAGGTTTCCTGCCGGGGCTGATTTCTCCGCCCGTGCGAAAAGCTGTCGGGATCACCGGGGTTTTCTGGCTTTACGCTATCCTGACCGTGGCGGGAATACTTGTCGTTACTTTCGTGCTTACAAAAAAGGCGGTGGAAAAGGCCATGACCGAGGCTGGCACGATCAACGAGACTAAAGAAAAAAGCATCGAAAAGAAGACCGACGAGCCGCTGAAGGTTCGGGTCGTCAGCTATTTAAAGAGATTCCCGTACAACGATTTCAGGTTTCTTTTCTTCATTGCAATTCTTATCCCGGTGCAGACGCTTTTCGCTCATAACTGGCTCACTTTGCCGCAGTATTGCGCCAGGGCTTTCGGTGGGCTCGTATCTGCCAACTACGAGTTCTTCGTTAATTTCAACCCGATATTGATTTTTGTCCTGACGCCGATGGTGGCAGCACTGACAGCCAGGCGGAACACGTACAAAATGATGATCGCCGGCACTATCGTGATGGGCCTCTCCCCGTTCATTCTCGTCACGGGGCCGAACATCACCTCGCTCATGGCTTTCCTCATCATCATGACCATTGGCGAGGCCATGTGGCAGCCGAGATTTTTGCAATGGGTGGCCGAAATTGCACCAAAGGATATGACGGGAATCTACATGGGTATCGGGCAGTTCCCGTGGTTTCTCACCAAGGTGCTGACAAGCTTATACTCCGGCTGGTTCCTGATGCACTATTGCCCCGAGGGAATGCCGCCCGCTATGCTCCACACGGGGTCAATGTGGTTCATATACGGCTGCATCGCCATCGTGTCTCCTATCGGGCTTATTCTTGCCCGCGGGTGGATGCTGAAGGGATTCAAAACCAAAGCTTAGGCACATTCAAACAGTTTCATTTTTTTTAGCCGGCATTCAGAGCCGGCTTTTTTGTTTTCTTCCGTGAATAGCCGTCCGATGCCGTTAAGCATGATTTATTCAATTCGCGGCGCAGCCGGCTCATGGTGCGCCAATCGGGCAAATGCCTTCAGTTTGCGGATAAACATACAGGATCATGGATCATTAGTTTAAATTCTTTGTTGCGCGTTTCGTCAATATTCTAAGTAAATTTATCGAGTTTTGTTATCGGATTGAAATGATTTGACGGCATTTTTCAGAAATATAATAGCTAAAATCGGGCCTGAGCTGCCCGAACAATATAAGGATGCTTTTTTTGAAGAGCTGAGTGTTTCTAATTTTGTCAGGGCCAAAAAGATCAACCACTTTTTTCTCGTGTGGATGCTGGTTATTGTTCTGATTGATTTTTCCAATATCATTCGCCCCCTTGTCAGGATCCATAACGAAATTAGTTTTTTAAAAATAGACTGCGCGATGCTGCTCGTTTCGATTATTTTCTTCTTCATGGCCAGGAGAGATTCCGAAGAAAATAAACCGATGCCC
>CAZIHB010000264.1:0-4103 GCA_964538535.1 uncultured Hyphomicrobiales bacterium
AAACTGAACGCGAGGAAGGACAGCGACGAGATAATTATCGACGCGGCATCGCTGGAGCGCGCTCTCCAGCAGAAGACCGCTCAATATGACAAGAAAGGTGAGAACCACTATGATACGATTTCCGCTTTCATCAAGTCGCTGCGGGGCTCCGATCCCGATGCCGCCATGCTGTGGATGGCAAAGATGCTTGACGCGGGCGAAGATCCGAAATTTATTGCGCGCAGGCTGGTAATTTTCGCCAGCGAGGATATCGGCAATGCCGACCCCTTCGCGCTGCAGCTCGCGGTGACTGTCTTCAGGGCTGTGGAGGTAATAGGGATGCCCGAGTGCAGGATCAATCTCGCCCAGGGAGTCACCTACCTGGCCTCGGCGCCAAAAAGCAACTCGTCATACATGGCAATCGACAAGGCACTGGCGGACGTCCGCGGCGGCGAGCGCCTGAGCGTGCCGCTGCACCTGCGCAATGCACCCACGAAACTGATGAAGCAGGAAGGATACCACGAGGGGTATCAGTATCCCCACAGCTTCTACGGGCACTTCATCAAGGAGAATTATTTCCCGGACGGGGCAGCGCCGAGAGCATACTACAGGCCCGGGGATTTCGGCCGTGAGAAGCAGTTCAGGGAAAGGCTCGAGATGCTGTGGCCCGAGAGATATAAAACCAAGAAGAAATAGCCCCGCACTCGCAATAATTAATTACCGGGCAGGCGCTCAAGGAACACGAAGCCGCCCTTGCGGTAAAGCTCGTGCATACCCGGCAGGGCAAGATATTTCAGCACCTTCTTGTTCTTCACGACGAAGTATGCAGGCTTGTCGATCCGGCCAACCAGCAGTGAGTCCTTGAATGCTTCCTTCGGGAGGCCCGACTTGAATGACGAGAGGCCGTACGGCCTGCGTGAGTAGAAATAATGCGCGTAGCTTTTGAAACCGAGCACTTCCAGGTAAGCATCTCTGCCCCGCATTTTTTCATAAAACTCAATCGGGGCGCCCTGCGTGTAGGGCTCAATCTTTGGTGCAATAATCGGCAGAAAAGTAAGCATCACGAAGACTGTGGATGCATATATGGCCAGAACTCCTTTCAGCAGGTCGCGCTTTTTGAAGCAGACAAGCGAGAAGATCACTCCGGCCAGCCACACAACGCCGATATATGGTTCATATCCCGCCCATGCAACGTCGGTGCGAAGCAGCTCGCGGGTGAACATGTCGGTTACCCTTGGCAGCACCATGTCTATATTCATCATCACGATTGGGAACCCCGCCAGCAGCACGGCCATCATGGTTCCTATCACTCCGGCCAGCCACGATGTGGATTGCTTCCACGGCAGATTGAAATAAATGATTTTGTAAACTGCCCGCGCAGCAAGAAATGTGATGGGGAAGTAGGCAAGTGAGGAATAATGAATTATCTTTGTCTTCACGACAGAGAAAATCACAACCACCACGCATAGCAAAATGACGTTCCAAAGTCTGTAATCCTCCCGGGCGTTATCATCATCCGCGCTTTTCCTCAGCCCGCGCAGCATAAAAACCGATGCCGGAAAGCATCCGAGCAGCAGCACAACGAGGTGATAATAAATCGGGCCGCCGTGGCCGGCATCTCCGGTGGTTAGCAGCCTGACCTGATACTTCATGAACTCGGCAAATATTCCGGACCCGGAGCCATAGAGCACCGCACCGTACCAGACAACATAGGGCAGAAAGGCGATGAGGGCAAATATGATCAGCTCCCTGAGCGGGAGTTTTATTTTCTTCCGCCTTGCCGCCCAAAACGCGGCCCAGGCGAGGAACACGAGCAAAAAGCCTACCGGCCCCTTCGTCATCACGGCCAGGGCATCCGCGATGCCGGCATAGATTATGAAGCGGTCCGTTCCGCTGTCGTGATACCTGTAGAGAAAATAGACGGCAAGAAACATGAAAAGGTTGAAAGTCGGATCGATCAGCCCCGACTTGAAATAGAAATGGGGCAGGAAAGAGCCTATATAAGTCAGTGCCCAGAGCAGGCCGAAGTTCCTGTCGTAGAGCTTTCTGCCGGCATAGAATAAAAACAGCAGAGTGGCGATGCCAACGATGGCGTTGGGCAGCCGCGCGGCGAACTCGCTGACCCCGAACACCTTCATGGATGCCGCCTGGAACCAGAAAAATAGCGGGGGCTTCTCGTGGAATGGCTCGTAGTCGATCCTGACCCGGAGGTAATCGCCGGTCGTGATCATCTCGCGTGCTGCCTCGGCAAAGTTAATCTCGTCCCAGTCGAATAAATGAACTTTGCCGATAAAGGGGACAAAAAGAATCAGCCCGATCACCACGATCAGGCACGCGACCAGCCGATCGCCGCGCCGCTCTCTGACAGCTTCCACGAACGCTACCTTTTATGATGTAATTTAATCTTTCTTGATCAGCAATGCCACGGATTCAACGTGGAAAGTGTGGGGGAACATGTCCACCGGCTGCACTTTCACCACCGAGTAGTTCTCCGAGAGCAGCTCGCAGTCCCTTGCCTGAGTGGCAGGGTTGCAGCTGACGTAAACAATCTTGCGCGCACCCGAGCCTGCCACGTGTTCCACCAGGTTCTTGTGCATTCCGGCCCGCGGCGGGTCCACGATTATCACGTCGGGTTTGCCGGTGGTGAGCAGCATCTCGGGTATAGTCCTGCCATGGAGGTCTGCCTTGAAGAACAGGGCATTATCTATGCCGTTCAATACAGCGTTCATCTTCGCGTCAGCCACGGAGCTCTCCACAAGCTCGAATCCGAATATCTCGCTGCATTGGCGGGCTGCCGGCAGTGTGATGGAACCTGTCCCGCAGTATAAATCCCATACCATGTCCGTTGGTTTCAGGTCGGCAAACTCAAGTATCTTGCCGATAAACCTGTCCAGCTGGAAGGAATTTGTCTGAAAGAATGAAAAGGGCGAGATCCTGTATTTTATGCCGAGTATTTCTTCAGTGATGTAGGGCGTCCCTTTGATTATGCGCACATCGCCTGTGGCCACGGGGCTGAACGTGTCGTTTATCGCGTGAATAAGGTTCGTGACGTGCGGGAAAAGCTTAACAAATTCCGTTTCGAACCAAAGGATCATCCTGCGCTCGCACTCGAGCGTCGGGTTAGTAGTAATCAATATCACCATCAGCTCGTTATTGGCCTTCGAGCTCCTGATAACGAGGTTGCGAAGGAATCCGACGTGGCTGCGCTGGTCGTAAACCTTGCAGCCGAGCTCGATCGATATTTCCCTGACTGCCTTCAGTATCCTGTTGCCCTCTGCGGGCTGAATATGGCACTCCTCCACGTCAAGCACCTTGTCGAACCGTTCAGGCACGTGAAGCCCGAGCGCGAATTCCTTGTTCTGTATCTCGTCCTCGCTGTTGATCTCCTCGTTCGTCAGCCAGCGCGACCAGCCGAAGGAAAATTCCATCTTGTTGCGGTAGTTGAAGACGGAGGGGGAGGGCATCGTTTCGTAATACTCGGCGCCCGCCGCCTTGCCGATCCGCGTAAGGCAGTCCTCCACGTTTTTGCGCTTCCAGAAGAGCTGCCTGTCATATTTCATGTTCTGCCAGGAGCACCCGCCGCAAACGCCGAAATAGCGGCAGGGCGGAGTCTCACGCTCGTCAGAGCTGCTCAGCACTTCAACGGTGGAAGCGAACACGTACCTTGATTTTTTCTTCGTGACCATCGCCCTCACCTTGTCGCCGGGCACGGCCCCCTTTACGAAATGCACTACTTCATCACGCCTTGCTATTGCCACACCTTCCGAACCGATGGATTCTATGTCAAGCTCCAGTATCGTGTTTTTTGCTAACTTTGCCATTTTCCGCCATAAATATTGTTATGGATTAAAAAACGAATTTAGTATTTTATTATGAATATAGTTCTAAATAATGGTTGTCTTACATAAAACTAATAGTTAGCAAAATTTGAGTTAAGATGATCCAAGATATTTTTGAGGAAACACACTTACCCCCGGCCATCCTGAGCGGGCTCATCAAAGAGTATATTGCCGGATGCCCCCGAGGCCGGATAGACAAGTCCGTGCTTAATTCTTTCGCGGATTACTGCCGCGATTTCGATTTCGCCTTCACGTGTCAGCAACTCGACCGAGCCCATCTCGCGC